>JAFODX010000062.1 GCA_017380475.1 Clostridia bacterium | reverse complement strand
GTTGCAAAACAGGCATATCAATTACTGCATTTGTTACGTCGAGTGCCGACAAGGTCTGACTTGCAACCTGACCTACACATTCACCTGTAACAAGTGCTTTTGAACCGTTTTTGCGTGCAAGCTTTTCAGTTATACGCATCATAAAACGACGCATTATAAGTGTCATATGCTCCTCAGGGCAATTGTCACGTATCTGTAACTGTATCTCTGTGAACGGTACGATATAAAGGTTAACTTTCGATGTATACTGTGCAAGTATTTTTGCAAGCGAGATAACCTTTTCCTTTGCACGGTCAGATGTATACGGGAACGAGAAGAAGTTTACGGCATCTATAGTTACACCTCGTTTTGAAATCATATGTCCGGCAACAGGGCTGTCTATACCGCCTGACAAAAGCAAAGTAGCCTTTGAGCCTGAGCCTATAGGCATACCACCCTGACCTTTTAATTTCTTTTCTTCTATATAAACATATGCCGCAACGTCACGCACCTCAACCTTTACGGTTATATCAGGATTATGAACATCACATTCTATATTGGGGAACTTATCATCAAGCCATCCGCCAAGCTCCATACAAATCTGGACTGAATTAAGCGGAAACGCCTTATCTGAACGTTTTGCCTCAACTTTAAATTTTGCAGGCTTTTCAAGGTCAGCACCGATGTAGTTAAATGCCGTTTCCTTTATGCTTTCCATTGTCTTTTCACACACAGCCGCACGTGTAACCGATACAAGACCGAATATTTTAGACATTCTTTCTACTATTATGTCTGTCTTGTCCTCATCAAAATCTTCAACATATACAGTAGCCTGTCTTAACGATATTTTAAAATCAGCCACGTTTTTGAGTGCACTTTTAATGTTATCTATCAATAATTTTTCAAACTTCGGACGGTTACCGCCTTTAAGAATTATTTCGCCGTATTTGGCAAGGATTATCTCTTTCACTTTTATTCCCTTTCTCTGTTACATATATCTGCGTATTGTTTTTACCTCTTCAGCTATCTTTTGTGATGCAAAACGTATTTCTTCCTCGGTTGTATTCTGTGAGAAGCTTATACGTATCGCGCCGTTTACAGCTTCCTGTGACAATCCCATCGCCATAAGCACATGGCTTGGCTGTGGCTTATGTGACGAGCACGCCGAACCGGTTGAAACATAAATCTCGTGACGTTCGAGCGAATGAAGAAGTATTTCGGCTTTTATGCCGATAAACGACACATTCAAAACACTACCGGAACTGAATTCATCAGAACCGTTTATTAAAATATTTTCTGTACCTTCCATTAAAAGTGATTTCATTAAATCACGTTTTTTTCGCATTTCATCAGCATCTGTTTTGCACTCCGATGCTGCTGCCGAAAAAGCAAGTATTCCGCCGACATTCTCTGTACCCGGCCGAAGCTCATTCTGTTGTTCTCCACCGAATATAATCGGGTTTATGCGTCTGTTTTTAGTGTACAATGCACCGCAACCTTTAAATCCGTGGATTTTATGTGCACTGATGCTTACCATATCCACATCCATTTTTTGTGGCTTTACGGGTATTTTACCAAACGACTGCACACAATCACAATGAATAACACAATTCTTTGCTTTTTCTCTTACAAGTTTTGAGATTTTTTCTATCGGCTGTATAACACCGGTTTCGTTATTTACGTGCATTATGCTTACAAGAATAGTATCGTCAGTGAGCGCATTCTCAAAAGATTCAATATCAATAACACCATCGGGTAAAACATCTGTAAATACAACATCAAAACCGTCCTTTTCAAGCTTCTTAAAAGCCTCAAGAACCGACGGATGTTCAATTTTTGATGTTATCACACGGTTTCCACGTTTTTTCAATGCATCGGCTGTACCGAAAATTGCAAGATTATTCGCTTCAGTACCGCCTGATGTGAAGTATATATCATTCCCTGCTACACCAAGTGTTTTTGCTATATTTTCCCTGGCTGCGGTCACAAGCTTTTCTGCACGAAGTCCCGCACCGTGTAATGATGAGGGATTAGCAAACTCCGTTACCGCCTGCATCATAGCTTCTGCGGCTTTCTCGCACGGTTTTGTCGTTGCCGCATTGTCCAAATATATCATCTTATTCTCCGTTGTTTATAAAAATTATACCCATTCCGTCTTTTACGGAAACTGTACACAAGTCATCAGTTATTATATTGCTGTTCCCTCTGCCCTCGCCGAACAAAAGTGTATCATTATCCAACGGATAATATACACCTGTTGCACTTACACCTACAAGGTCTGAAAACACAGGAACTATTGAAATCGTCTTGCCTTTTCTTCCGTTAAAGGTAAGTGTATCTCTTATAAAATAAACCTCATTATTATCATCAATAAGAGATATATTACCTTTTTTGGCAAGCTGGAATATATTAGTGAATGTATGGTCAAGACGTGTACCCGTCATTGCAAGCAACAGTATATCAGTATACCCTTTTTCAATTGCATAATCGACCGCAATTTCACCGTCGGTTAAATCCTTATGCGACGGATATACTATACTCTCAATCTCCTCTGACTTTGCGTATGAGTCAAAATCCCCTACGGCAATATCAGGAGTTACACCGAGACTTTTTGCGTGTCTTAATCCACCATCAGCACATATTATAAAGTCATCAGACTGAATATGTGATTTTATATATGTATAATCACGAATTTCGCCGTTACCGATTATAACTGCCCGCATTTTTTGAGTATCTCCGTAACGTTCTCTGTAATGTTACCTCCAAATACAGCTGTACCTGCAACGATAACATTTGCGCCTGCACCGACAGGTGCCATAATATTTCCTGCACCTATACCGCCGTCAACTTCAAGAAGCATATCCTCGCCTGCTTTCTCTCTTACAGCCTTTATTTTCGGCTCCATATCAGGCATATACTTCTGACCGCCATATCCGGGTTCAACCGTCATACAAAGAACCATATCAAGCTTATCAAGGTACGGATATACAACCTCAGCTGGTGTGTTTGGACTGATTGCAAGTCCTGCCTTTTTACCTCTGCTGTGGATAATATCAATACACTCATCTATTTTCTTTGTTGCTTCGGCATGGAAAGTAACAAAGTCAGCACCTGCATCTATAAATCTTTCTATATATCGTTCCGGCTCTGTTATCATAAGATGCACATCAAACACCATATCTGTGTATTTGCGAAGAGCCTCGATAACGGGCAGACCAAAGCTGATATTAGGTACAAAAATACCGTCCATAACATCAAGATGCAAGAACTTTGCTCCTGCTTTTTCTGTCTCTTTTATCTGTTCGGCAAGCTTACCGAAATCTGCCGCCAGAAGTGACGGTGAAAGTACTATTTCCATTGTTTCTTACTCCTTTGTATCTCGTATAGTTCCTTATATGATTCGTAACGTGACTGCGGTATTCTACCGTCAGAAACCGCCTGTTTTACTGCACAGTCAGGTTCTTCAAGATGAGCACAGCCACGGAACCTGCATCCGCCGGAAATTCCACGTATCTCGGGGAAGCACTCTTCAAGGTCTTCTGCAGTTATATCCTCGGTTTCAACCGACGAAAAACCCGGTGTGTCAAGCACATATCCGCCCCCTGCAACCTTAAAAAGTTCAACGTGGCGTGTTGTATGTCTGCCGCGGCTTATCTTGTCAGACACCTCGCCCGTTTCAAGGCTCATCCCCGTTATATGAGAAAGTATGGTTGATTTGCCCACACCGCTCACGCCTGCAAATGCTGCAGTTTTACCTTTGATTATCTCGAAAAGCTCGTCAAGCCCGTTCTTTTCAGTAGCGGATACGGATAAGGTTTTATAACCCGATTTTTCGTAAATCTCTTTCAGTTCTGCATTTTCAGCAAGGTCTGTTTTGTTGATACAAACCACGGCTTCGATGCCGTTAATTTCTGCGTTTACAAGCATCTTATCGGTTACAAATGTTGCAGGGTCCGGGTCTTTTGCCGCAACCACAACAACTATAAGGTCAATATTTGCAACCGCAGGTCGTATAAGACTGTTTTTACGTTCATAAATTTCCGTTATTGAGCCTTTACCGTTTTTTACTTCGATTTCAACATCATCGCCGATTATCGGTATTATGCGTTCTTTACGGAACTTACCTCGTGCCTTACATTCTATTATTTCGCCGGTATCGGTGGCAACATAATAGAAACCACCTATACCCTTATATATCTTACCTTTCATACCTTAGAAACTCAAGCTTTCTTCGTTAACAAGAACTCCGTCGATAAAAGTCTGTACCTTTACAGTCCCTGAACCGGATATTTCCTGAACAACTTTGCCCTCACTCTTTGAGTGTGTACTGTCATGCATAACATTTCCGTTTGCAACAATTTTGATATGCACATTCTCTCCTGCATCATCAGGGATTTTAACGGAATACATCTTCGACGAGGCAGATGCAGTCTGCTTCGGTGCCGGTTCGTGAGTACGCTTTGTTTCGTTTTGGTCTGTATTTTCATCTTCGGGCTCTTCAGTTGCCTCAGAAGGGGTTTCTTTCGGTCCCGAGCTTACGTACAACTTAACCTTGCCCGCAGGATTCATATGTGTACCCTCTGCAGGAGTTTGTCTTATTACCGTACCTGATTCTGCAGAACTGTTGACAAACTCAACATCGCAGATAAGTCTTAATGCTTCAATTTCCTTTTTAGCCTCTTCAAGTGTATTTCCCTTAAAGTCAGGAACCTCGATTTTTCCACCTGTAGCGCCCATTGAAACTGAAAGTCTGATTTTTTCGTGCTTGTCAAGTTCTTCACCTGCCAACGGTAACTGAGAAATTATATGGTCCTTTGCCACAGTGTCAGAATATGTATATTCACATTCTATACCGAAACCGTGTCTTTGTGCTTCCTTTTCTGCCTCTTCTACTGACATATAAAGGAAATACGGAACTGTTTTTGAGAACGGATTAGCTACAAGTAATATCACACCCGCTACCACAAGCACGAGTGCAACTGCTGTAGCAAAAGCAAGCAGAATGGCATTACGTTCAGCTTTCTTTTTAACTACCTTTTCTTTTCCTTTTTCACGTACACGCTGTTCACGCTTTACTGTATCCGTCTTCTTCTGACGGTACTCACTGCAATCGTTTTCTTCATCAAACGCAACATTCATATTACGATCTTTTTCACGTGACGGCAAAATCTCATCAGCAAGAACTGCTCTTAAATCGTCAAGGAAATCCTGCATATACTGATAACGCTTACCCGGTTCACGATTCATCGCTTTCATTGTTACATATGCAAGGTCTGACGGAACGTCCATATTTACGCACTTTACATTTACTGCATCTTCTTCAATGTGCATCAACGCAACCGATACTGGGTCATCACCGTCAAACGGTACTCTGCCTGCAAGCATCTCGTAAAGTACAACACCAAGTGAATATATATCTGAACGGAAGTCTGTAAATCCGCCTCGTGCCTGCTCAGGCGAAATATAATGAACACTGCCCATTGCTGTTCCGCCGGCAATTGCCTTATCACCTTCAACAGCTTTAGCTATACCAAAGTCCGTAACCTTTAATGTTCCGGAATGGTCCATAATAATATTCTGGGGTTTTATGTCCCTGTGAACAATATTCCGTTCATGTGCAGCCTGAATTCCCTGACCTATCTGTATGGTATAATTACACGCTTCCTGCCACGGTAAACGCTGATTTTTCTTTATGTAATCCTTCAACGTTTTTCCGTCAACAAGCTCCATAACCATATAGTTGTATCCTTCGTGTTCTGAAACATCATATACTGATACGACATTTGGATGGACAAGACTTGCCGAAGAACGTGCTTCTTTTATAAAGTTTGTTACTATACTGCTCTCGCTGTCATAATTATCACGGAGCATTTTAATAGCAACATTTCTGTCTAAAACATTGTCGTGTGCTTTATATACCAACGCCATACCGCCGGTACCTATTTTTTCAAGTATACTGTATCTATCGTTAAGGGTCATACCCATAAGTTCTTCGGTATTATGCATCACTTTCTTCTCCTTCCATTATAACAACTGATATATTGTCTTCTCCGCCACGGTCATTAGCAAGTTTGACAAGCGACTTTACACTCTTTTTTGCATCAGGCTTACTTACCTTTGCAAGAATTTCATCGTCGTCAACTTTCCCGTGGAGTCCGTCTGAACAAATAAGTATTTTCTGACCTTTATATGTTTTTATGCCGGCATCAACCTTTACAGTTTCTTCTACACCCATCGCTCTTGTGATATAGTTACGTCTTGGGTGTACTTTTGCTTCTTCAGGAGTTATCTGACCGAGTTTTACAAGTTCCTGAACATACGAATGGTCGTTTGTTATCTGCTTGATTTTCTTATCTATCAGATATGCTCTAGAATCACCAACGTGTGCAAATATGACATAGCCGTTCCTTACCATACACATAGTTGTTGTTGTGCCCATCCCCATCACGCTGTCATTTTCACACGAATACTGATATATATGAATATTTGCAAGGTGGAAAGCTTTTATCATTTGTTCCTTTACCTGGAAATGGTCCATATCTTCTGTAATATTATCCTTAATATATTCCTGAATAATATCCACAGCCATCCCGCTTGCAACCTCGCCCGCAAGATGACCGCCCATTCCGTCGGCAATTATTGCATAGGCGTATTGGTCGCATACAAAAGATGCAACGCTGTCTTCATTGATTTTTCTTACTTTTCCGACATTGGTCAAAGCTTCAATTTTCAAGCCGTACACTCCTTTCATTCTGAAATGTTTGCTGTTTTCTTTCGCAACTGTCCGCACGATGCGGATATATCAGCACCCAGTTCACGGCGTATCGTTGCATTCACACCGCAATCATTAAGATGCTTTGAAAATGAGTTTATCTCATCTCTTGTTCCTTTTTTATATTCACGTTCCTCCACCTTATTTACAGGTATCAGATTAACGTGCGCATTCAACGGTCTTAACCTTTCTGCAAGCTCCTGTGCCTGTTTTTTACTGTCATTGACTCCGCTTATGAGTGAATATTCAAAGCTCAGACGTCTGCCTGTTTTATCTTTATAATACTCGCACGCCTTTAACAACTCGTCCATTTTGTACTTATTGTTTACAGGCATAATGGTGCTTCTTATTTCGTCATTCGGGGCATGCAATGATATTGTAAGTGTTATAGGCATATCCTCATCTGCTAAATCATAGATTTTCGGAACTATACCGCAAG
>JAFODX010000061.1 GCA_017380475.1 Clostridia bacterium | reverse complement strand
CCATAAAGCTCTTTCTTCCGTTTGCATCCTTTGTTCTGAATGAGCGTGGCTCGTTATAGAACTGACGGATAATTTCAATTACCATTGTTACGATTTCCTTGTATGCATCGTAGGTATCAGAAATAATCGAACGTGCACGTTTCTCACCCGACTGCTGTAATGCCTGGATAGCGCTTGCTGCCACTACTCCGCCGGCTGTGCCGCCCTGCTGGAAGTCACGGTTTGCAAGCAGTTCTTTGAGCTCGTCCTTCTTATACTCACGGTAAGTAAGGCTATCAGAATTAAGCTGTGTTGCTTCAAGCGGTTTTGTGCCTTCGCCATCACCCTCGTACTCGATAATGCAGTTTTCTACGTCCATAAGAGCTTCTTTGTTGATATTGGCGTTCTTTTTTGCAAGGACACGGGGCACAGCGTTTACAAGAATATTCTTTGTTATCGCACCATCAAGCTTATCTATCGCAAGCTGTGCCGGCTTTCCGAGGTCAATAAATCCGAAACCAAACGGGCTGTCGCTGTCGGGGTAGAGTTTGTCAAATACAACAGGGTATTTGCCGTGTGCGTATATTCCGTTCTCGTAACCCTTCATATCCTCGGTCGCCGAAAGAATAGTGCTGTTACACCACTTCATCATATGCACACTTCCGTCCGGCTTTTTATAGTAGCAGTCGATTACGGTTGATTTGTTTTTGAGCTTATAATCTTCTCTGTAAAGAGATTCCACTTCTGTGTCACCGTCAAACAATTCCTTATGCTCGGGATAACGCTCCTTTAAGTAGCTGTTATCAACCACAGCGGGGATAAACAAAAACTGGCTGTCCTGGATATTCTCAATATGCATATCGACGTAAATGTCGCGTATATGTATATCACGTATATCAATCTCGCCTGTTGCCTCGTCATAGAATACGCCGTAAATAGATGTACCGAACTTTGCTTTGTTGCGGTTGTTCTTTTTGTATGTCTTTCTGAACCCCGAACGGTCAAGGAGTACCGGGACAAGCTTTGACAGAGCTTCTGCCGCAGCTTCGCCCTCTTTCTCTCGTTCAAGGATATTGGGTTCAGGATAGCTCTCGGAAGCATCAGCACAATAGTTTTCGATTGCTGATATGATAAACGACGTGGACTGATTCATTTCTTCCTTAAGCGTAGCAGAGGTTTTATTATAACAATCGTTATAATATCGTTCATCGTCCCTTATGCGTGTAAGAAAATGTTCTTTGTCTGATTTATAGTCATTGTACGCCTCGACTGCTTCCTCGATAAGCTTTTCGGGTACTTTTCCGTTATAGGCGTTTAAATCAATTGAGATGGTGTTATTGTCTGCCATAGACTACCACCCCTTTACAGTTCAGCAAGGGCGTCTTTTCCCGGCTTAAGGATTGCCGCTTCTGTCTGTCTGCGGATCTCATTCTGAAGCATACGTGCGTTTTCGATTACCTCTGCGACGTTCTCAGGTACTTCAATAGGTCTGTCGTACATTATCTGATACATTTCACCGTTTACTGATACTACGGTCTCTGTATCACCGATAACGTTCATCGGCTTGGGGACAATTACAAGAACCTTCCCCATTTCTCTCTTCTTCGGAGCTGTTTCCTTTTTAGGTACTGTGTTTGTTTTAGGTGCTGTTGCCATTGTTAAATCATTCCTTCCTTATTTCTGCAAGAATAACTACGCCGCCTTTTTCTTCGTCACTATCGCCGTTTGCCTTTTCATAATACTTTAAGAGCAGGTCGGCGGCTTTATTGACATCGCCCGGACGAGTACGAGTTTCCACTATCTGGGCTTCCTCTGTGCGGCTGACAGTTTTCTTGTCGTCTTCATATTCGGTCTTGTTCGCCTTTACAATAACCACATTGTCCTCCGGCATTTCACGCCGGAGGATTTTTGTTAATGTGGTTAATACTTCGTTTATGTCGGCAACCTCTTTTTCAATCTTGTCTTTGTCGGGTTGCGACAGTTTATCAAGCGACAGGAGCTCGTTTAACGCCTTTAGCTCGGCTTTGACTACTTTATCCTTAAGAAGAGTGTGGCCGTGCTGTCGGGCGGTTTTGGGGCTGTATCCTACGCTTTCGGCGGCTTTGGTCGCATTGCAGCCGTTTTTGTAGTATTCAATTGCGAACAATCGTTTCTTTAAATCGGCTTCTCTCAATGCTTACACCTCGCCAATTAGTTTGTGTTTGCCAGTGATTCGATACGGAGCATCTTTGTCTGCTCGAGTATCTTAAAGAATCTGTATGCCTTCCAGCCTACTGTACCACGCTGGTTGAGCGGGTCAGATGTACCGGCAGAGCCGAGTGACTTGTTTATAATCTCGACTGTCTTGTCGCCTGATGTTCCGAATGCATTCTTGCCGATGATAACAGTTGAATAAACAGGTGCACCGTCAACACCGCCCTCGCCCGGATAGATTTTCATATCCGTAACGACCATCTTGCCTGTAAGGTCTACGCTCATTGTGAGATATGCGTTTCCGTTCTCACCGGCTGTAGCGGATGTAATTGTGTACTTTCTGTTATCAATCCATACCGGCTTGTCTGAAAGAAGTGCTGCATCGGCAGTGTCAAGAGTTTCTGCAATGTAAATTCTTGCACCCTCCACTCTTACAACACTCAATTCGTCATACTTATCAGCGAACGGCTCGCCACGGAATACATACGCATCCGGGTCCTCAATAAATCTCACACCGAATAGTCTGCCGATTTCACCGCTGTAAAGCTCTTTGGTGTCGGCGTATGTATGAGGCTGACGCCATTCCGGGTCGTTATGGATGTTATATGTTACATCCGGGTGAATGAATGCGATAAAGTCCTTACCGTCAGCAGGCTGTACCTTGTTACGCTTAAGGCTTGTTACTGCACGACGTACATCCTTTACTGTAAGAACATCTTTAAGCTCTGCACGTGACTTAGCCTCACCTGCATAGAATACGTTAAGACCTGATGCAAGCTCCATAGCGTCAAGGTGCTCAAAGGTTTCAACCTGGTTTTCCGAAAGAAGCTCTGTGTACTTCAAAACTTCCGGTGACGGGTCGTTTGCGAAAAAGTCAAGCTGGTCTGTGTATGAAACGTAGTTGCCGAACTGCTCCGGCTCGCCCTTTATTCTTGTGATGTTGACTGCCGCACCTCTGGGAGTTACACCCTCAGTAAGCGGAGTTGTAGCCTTGGGAAGCGGTGAAAGCTTGTCAAAACCTACTGTTTTTGTCTTGCCCTTGGGGATATCGACCTTCTGACCGAACTTTGTGTATTTTCTCTGTGTTTTGTTGTTATCAAGAACGTAACGGTTCAAGATAGATTCCATTAACGGCGACATACCGTTGGAACTGGTTTTGTTTAAATTAAGATTTTCTGTTGGCATAATAAATCATTCCTTTCTTGTTTGCCTTATGAGTTTTTGATATTTTCGATGTACTTTTTGAAGTCCTTATCGGAAAGCTTTGCGGGGTTTGCCCTGCCCTCGCCGGTGCCCTTTCTCGGGTTACGTCCGTTCTGGTCTAACGGCTCACGCTTGGCGTCTTCCTTTTTCTCCTCTTCTTTGGATTCTTCTTCTGTTTCTTCCTTTGTTTCTGCTTTTTCGAGGAGCATATAAGCCTCGTGGACACTCTTGCCCTCTAAAAGTGCGTCTTTAAACTTTTCATCAGCAAGTGCATTTTTAAAGTCAAACTCGGGGTCGATGTGTTTTATAAGCTCTACCTCATCGTTCCACTTCTTGATGATGCCCTCGCGGTCATCATCGGCTTTTTTCTTTTTGTCCTGCTCATCGCGATACTTTTTAGCATCCTCTT
>JAFODX010000060.1 GCA_017380475.1 Clostridia bacterium | reverse complement strand
AGGCTTGTCTGTCTGGAAGCCTACGATAGTTTCCTTATCTTTGTTTAAATATCCGGGGCCGTGAGAAACGATGGTAGATACTACCATGGTGTCCATATCAAGAACGCCGCCTGCTTCTCTTTCACGCTTCATAAATGTGAGAACCTGATCCCACAACTGCTTTGTTGCATCTGTTGCATCGCAAAGGAATGAATCGTCACCTTCATACGGCGTATAGTTGAGCTGTATAAATTCACGTACGTCAATTTCCTCATCGCACCATCTGCCGGTTACAAAACCTTCCCATTCCGGGTAGATGTTTTTCATTAGAATCCCTCATTTCTGTTCGTTTGTTATTATTATTTGCGTAAATAATAGTTTTTAACGAAAATTATTTAAATACTATTACATAAATATTATAACATATTATAACGGGAATGTCTATAGAAAAAAAGTTTAAAATTGCACAATCTTTTGAAAAAGATGATGAGTTTTTTATAAATGGTTTATAATTTATTATGTTTTAAGAAAAACAATATATGGTGTTTCGGCTTGACTTTAGAATGGAAATATAGTATAATTATGTAAAACGATAAACATGGGGGACAAAACTATGACAAATTCTAAATTTGCAGTAGCGCAGTCAGGCGGACCTACAGCTGCAATCAATGCAACGCTTCTCGGAGTGATAGAGGGTGCGCTTGAGACGGGTGGTGAGATACTGGGTGCTGTAAACGGAATAAAGGGAGTAATAAACAACGATTTTCTCAACCTTAATGACACGTTCAGCGATCCGAAAAACCGTGAGCTTCTTAAAAACACTCCGGGCTCATATCTGGGCTCATGCAGAATAAAGCTTCCGGATCCGGAAACTGATACTGAAGTTTATGAGCGTATATTTGATGTTTTTAAAGAAAACGGAATAGATAAATTTGTTTATATCGGCGGTAATGATTCAATGGATACCGTTGATAAACTGTCAAGATATGCAAAAATAAATAATATAGATGTTTCGGTAGTTGGTGCACCCAAGACTATAGATAATGACCTTGCAGGAACTGACCACACACCCGGATTTGGTTCTGCGGCACGTTTTGTAGCTTCGTCAGTAAAAGAGGTTGCACGTGACAGCGGAGTTTATGCAGAAAAATCAATTACAATAATCGAAATAATGGGCAGAAACGCAGGCTGGCTCACAGCCGCATCAGCTCTTGCAAGAAGTGAAAACTCAACTGCACCGCATCTTATATATCTGCCGGAGCGTCCGATAAGCCGTGAAAAGATAATAGAAGATGTCAGAAACTGTCCTGAAACCAATATAATTATAGCAGTGTCAGAGGGAATAAGAGACGAGAACGGTGAATACTACTGTTCACAAACAACGCAGAGCCACGATATATTCGGTCATGCCCAGCTTGCAGGTTGTGCAAAGGTGGTAGAAGGATTCTTAAAGGAAGAATTCGGCTACAAGATGCGAAGCATCGAGCTTAATGTACTGCAGCGTTGCGGCGGACATTTCACATCACTTACTGACCTTAACGAGTCACAGCATATCGGTAAGCGTGCTGCACATGCTGCAATTAAGGGCAGAACAGGTGTAGTAATGGCGTTTGAACGTACAGGTGACTATGTATGTACAGTTATTGAAAACAACGTAGCAGACGTTGCAAACAAGGAAAGAAAAGTGCCTGATGAATTCATATCAGAAAATTCAAACGATGTGACAGATGCATTTATGAAATACGCAAGACCTCTTATACTTGGCGATGTTCAGGTAATAACGGAGGACGGAGTCCCAAAACACATAACACGCTGATAAATTCAGTGCAGACTATAAAAGCAAAACGCACCGCTTGACGTACCTGTGTACGCCGTCGGGTGCGTTTCGTTTATTCTGCATCTGAATTAATTCAGCTTTTTTAATCCAACTGTTCGATTTCGTTATTCAGATGTTGCATCTGGTCATCCATCTGTTCGACCATTGTAGCACAGAGTTTAAGCTCCTTGCTGATATGTTCGGGAACATCCGATTCGTTCTTATAACGGATTTTGTGTTCAAGACTTGCCCAGAAATCCATAGCAACGGTACGAAGCTGAATTTCGACCTTGACCATTTCTTCACCGTGAAGCATACGCACAGGGATTTCAACGTGCATATGGTAGCTTCTGTAGCCGTTCTCTTTAGGTTCTTTTATGTAGTCCTTAATCTGAACGATTCGTATATTCTGAAAATTCTTGATAACCTCAGCAACTTTATAAATATCGTCCTGAAACTGGCATACAATACGTACACCTGCAATATCGTCAATATACTTGAGTGCATTTTCAAGCGTCGGTTCATAACCCCTTTTTTCGAGCTTTCTTGCAATTGAGCTTGGTCTTTTAAGTCTTGACTTAACGTGCTCAATCGGGTTCTGGCTTTTGTATGTAAAAAGTTCTTCTTCGATTGTGTCTATATACATATCAACGAGCTTTAACGCACTTGTATACGGAAGCATAGCAATGCGCAGGTCGTGACTGTTTGTTTCCTGTATAAGCATCTTTCAATCTACCTTTCATTTGATACTTATATTGTATCATATGTCATTATATAATGCAAGAGTTAAATATCGCAAAAAATGTTAACGTTCTGCAAACTTTTCATTACTGCAGTTATGTACATGACGGTATTTTTCGCGTGTTGCCATACCGCCTCTTATGTGGCGTTCTGCTTTGTTCTTTTCAAGGACGCCGTTGCATTTTCTGTACATATCACGGTTGATTTTAAGCAGGCGTTCGTGAACATCCTTGTGAACTGTGGACTTGCTGACGTTGAATACTTTTGCTGTGCTTCTTACTGTTGCATTGTTGTCTACAATGTATTGTGCAATCTCTATGACTCTGTCCTCAATGTAATCTTTCATTTCCAACCCCCGAGTTTTAATTTTTTTCAAGTTTTCTCTACAATATATGAGTAGAGGGCGGGGGATATTCACGAAAATAAATTCAACGATAACTATTGCATTTTTGAGTGAAATGTGGTATGATAGAAATTGCCAATCAACTAATTGAATATTTTGTTTACAACAAGAGAAAGTATCTTTGGTAAAAGGTACTTCTCTATAATATCCTCTTGTTGTAAAGGAATATTAGTTGATTGGCGTCAGGAGAGGTACTTTTTCGGTGCGTTCTTCTGAACGCACTTTTTTATTTGAGGGGAGAAAATAAATGACAAATCTGTATATTAAAACGGCAGAGAAAATAGCTGATATAATAAGATATCATCTTATTATGGTTTCTGATAAATATGAAAAGTGGTATTCGGAATATCTTGCTTCAAGAGATGTTATCAAGGAAAATTTAACAAGCGTGAGCTCAAAAGAAGCATTTGAAGAACTCTCGGAAAAAATGGATGAAAAATTAAGGCATGAGTTGTTGAGAACAATTTTAGTTTTAATAGACCCTAAACAAGAGGCTCCGCTTTTTACATTAAATACATCTTATATAATGCGTAACGGAGATATTCTTGATTTGAGAAGAAGTGTGAAGGTTGATTTATATACAAAAAATGAACTGCTTGAACGATACGAAAACGCACACAAAAAACTTACAGCATTTCATTTGGGGATATCGGAAGAATACATATCCGAATTTTTTAAAAGTGCATATGATTATTACTGCTAAAAAAGAGAAGATGTTGCATCGGCAACATCTTCTTTGGGTTTTTAATACATTCCGCCCATTCCGGGGTCCATAGCCGGAGCCGGTGCGGGAGGTTCGGGTTTGTCAGCAACAAGGCTTTCGGTTGTGAGTACCATTGATGCAACTGATGCTGCATTCTGCAATGCACTTCTTGTAACCTTAACCGGGTCAACAATACCCATCTCTATCATATTTCCGTATACGCCTGTGAGTGCGTTGAAGCCCTCGCCGACTGCAAGGCTCTTAACCTTGTCAACGATAACTGCACCCTCAAGACCTGCGTTCTTTGCAATCTGCCAAGCCGGCTCTTCAAGTGCCTTCAATACGATTGAAACGCCTGTCTTTTCGTCACCCTCTGTTTCATCAAGAAGCTTTGCAACAGCAGGGATAACGTCGAGGTAGCTTGTGCCGCCGCCTGCGATTATACCTTCCTCAACAGCCGCCTTTGTAGCAGCCAATGCGTCCTCTATACGGAGCTTCATTTCTTTCATTTCAGTTTCTGTAGCAGCACCGACTCTGATAACTGCAACACCGCCTGCAAGCTTTGCAAGACGCTCCTGAAGCTTTTCACGGTCAAAATCTGATGTTGTAGCCTCAAGCTCACTCTTTATAACCTTTACACGGTCGTTGATTGCATTCTTGTCACCTGCACCGTCAACGATAATTGTAAGCTCTTTTGAAATCTTAACCTGCTTTGCCTGACCAAGCATAGAAACATTAGCCTCTTTAAGGTCAAGACCAACTTCTTCTGAAATCACCTGACCGCCTGTAAGGATAGCGATATCCTGAAGCATAGCCTTACGTCTGTCACCAAAGCCCGGAGCCTTAACCGGAACGCAGGTGAATGTGCCTCTTAACTTGTTAAGGATAAGTGTTGAAAGTGCTTCACCCTCAACGTCCTCAGCGATGATAACCATCTTTTTACCTGCCTGAACAACCTGCTCAAGTAGGGGAAGGATTTCCTGAATGTTTGAAATCTTCTTGTCTGTAATTAAGATGTACGGGTCATCAAGAACTGCTTCCATCTTATCTGTATCTGTTACCATATACGGTGTGATGTAACCACGGTCAAACTGCATACCCTCAACTATTTCTGAATATGTCTCGGCAGTCTTTGACTCCTCAACAGTTATAACGCCGTCTGATGTAACCTTTTCCATTGCCTCGGCAATAAGCTCACCAACTTCGTCGTTTGCAGCTGAAACTGATGCAACTCTTGCGATATCGTGCTTGCCTGATACGTTCTTTGCTGAATCAAGAAGATTCTTAACAGCAACGTCAACAGCTTTCTGAATACCACGTCTTACTATCATCGGGTTAGCGCCTGATGCAACGTTTTTAAGTCCCTCTCTTACGAGTGCCTGTGCAAGAAGTGTAGCGGTTGTTGTACCGTCACCTGCAACGTCATTTGTCTTTGTTGCAACTTCCTTTACAAGCTGTGCGCCCATGTTTTCGAATGCGTCGTCAAGCTCGATTTCCTTTGCTATTGTAACACCGTCGTTTGTGATAAGCGGTGCGCCGAACTTCTTGGCAAGAACAACGTTTCTTCCTTTCGGTCCGAGTGTGATTTTAACAGTGTCTGCAAGCTGATTGATACCGCTTTCAAGAGCGTGTCTTGCGTCCTGTCCGTATTTGATTTCTTTAGACATAATTAAGTACTTCCTTTCTGAAATTAGTCAACAACTTTTGCTAAAATATCGCTCTGGCTGACAATTTTATATTCTTCGCCGTCTACCTTGACTTCTGTACCTGCATACTTTGATGTAAGCACCTTATCGCCAACTGCAACTTCCATCTTTATCTCCTTGCCGTCAACAAGACCGCCCGGGCCTACTGCAAGAACTTCAGCGATTTCCGGCTTTTCCTGTGACTTTGAAGAGAGGATAATACCGCTCTTTGTAGTTTCTTCTGCCTCAAGCATCTTGAGAACTACTCTGTCAGCTAATGGTTTGATAGTCATAATAACAACCTCCTGTGAATTTATAAAATAGCATCTGCTTTTTTACTATGTATTATTAGCACTCAAGACAAATGAGTGCTAATATGGGTATTATGCAACTTTTGACGTTATTTTTCAAGGTGTGAAATTTACGTAAAATACATTAAATTCTTTAAAATGCTTGAAATAACGGCATATTTCGATTGATTTTACAAATAATTACATTTAACAGATAGTTCATAAATATTAAGATATAAAGTTTTCCATTAGTGAAATTGCACCGTCTGCCGTTTCGAAAACAATACCTTTTTTCAGCGATGCAATATCGGATACCGGATATAAATCCTCGCTTATTTCCTCACGTGAAATAAGTCGGCTGATGCCGTTTTCGTCAATGTACAGCCGTAGTTCTCCGTCCTCCAATATTACTCTGTAGTTTGACGGCAATACTGTAGGGATGGGGAATACAGTGTTATCGGGTACTGTGGTTACGGTGTTTGATGTTTCTTTTATTATAGGGTCATCACCGTTGTGAAATCCTATAAGCAATCCGAATATAAAAAATATTGCTGTTAAAAATAAATATGATGCAATTGTAGTTATATTCCTGCGATTGAGTTTAAAATTTTCCATTTTTCATCCTCCGGATATGTGATTTTACTTGAATTGTTGCCCGTAAATGGAAAAATAATACTAAAAAGTATTGAAAAAACAGTAAAAATGGTATATAATAAAAGCGTATGTATCGGATAAGATACACATATCCAACAGAAATGGAGGGATTTAACGTGTCAGATTACAGCAGACGAAACAGAGGCAGATTTTCAGAAAATGATGATTTTGACTGGGAATCATTTGACAGAAAAACTGCAAAATATTCGACTCTGTCAAATGAGGACAGTGAATTATTAAGACGCAGACGTTCAACTGAATATCCGTCAAGACGCCGTAAGCAATTGACACCGGCAGATAAAACTATGGGCAGAGGAGCTTCACGAACATCGGAAGTCCGTATGTCACCGCCGTCACGTCCGGCTGAAGTGCACAGACCGCCTGCACATAGTGCACCGTCTTATGCTTCGCCCGGTACTCCGACCAGAAGACCGGCTAAAAGAAAAAGACGTCAGAAAAAAAGACTCACAGAAAAGCAGATTGTATTCAGGCGTAAACTGCGTGTTGCGATATTATCCGTAATACTTGTGATGATAGTTGTAATATCGGGTATGTTTGTGGGAATGTATGCGGCAGTATCCCGTGAGATAAAGGAAATGAACCTTCAGAATCTTGCACTTAACCAGACATCACAGGTGTATTATTTTGATGAGCAGGGCAGAGCAAAAGAGCTTATAAAGCTTCATTCTGATTCGAACAGTATATGGGTAGAACCGACAGATATTGCCTCATGCTTCAAGGATGCTATCGTATCTATAGAAGACGAACGTTTTTATGACCATAACGGTGTTGACGTTAAGCGTACAGCAGGTGCTGTTCTGGGTTATGTGAAATCAAAATTCACAGGAGAGGGAGCAAGCTACGGCGGTTCTACAATAACTCAGCAGACGATTAAGAATATAACATCTGAAAAGGATCAGACAGCTACACGTAAGATTAAAGAAATTATGCGTGCAATAGCGTTTGAAAACCAACTGTCGAAAGAGGAAATTTTGGGTATATATTGTAATGTTGCCCATTTTGCAAACGGTTGTGACGGTGTAGAGGCAGCTGCACGGACATACTTCAACAAATCAGCATCAGAGTTAAACCTTCAGGAAGCGGCATCAATTGCAGGTATAACACAGTATCCTGAACGTTATGACCCGATAAAAAATCCGAACAATAATGTAGAAAAACGAAATATTGTTCTTAAAAAGATGTATGAGCTTGGAAAAATATCCGAGCAGGAATACGAAACAGCGAAAAATGCAGAGCTGAAACTTGACCTGACATATGCAAAGGAACAGCGTGCGATGACATCTTATTTTGAGGATCAGCTCGTAAATGATGTTATAAATGACCTTGTAGAAAGAAAGAACTATACAAGCGAGTTCGCAAAGAGTCAGGTTTATAACGGCGGTTATAAGATTTATGCAACTGTTGACCCGAAAGTACAGTCGGCGATGGAGAGTGTGTTTGAAACACGTTCAAACTTCCCGGCAGCACGGGGTGACAAGGAACTTCAGGCGGGTATGGTTGTAACAGATCCGTACACCGGAGAAATCAAGGGTATCATAGGCGGTCTCGGCAAAAAGACAAATGTGCGTGGCTGGAACAGAGCAACACAGGCAAAGGTTCAGCCGGGTTCTGCTATAAAGCCGATTGCTGTTTACGGACCTGCGATTGATTTGGGTAAGATAACCGAATCTGACGTTGTAGTTGACGAAAAAATAACAATTGACGGCTGGACTCCGAAGAACGCATACAGTGGTTTTAAGGGCAAGATGACCATAAAAGAAGCCGTTGCACGTTCGGCAAATATTCCGGCAGTCAAGGTTCTTGAAAAGGTTGGTGTTTCAAACTCTTACGGTTATCTGCAGAATAAGTTCCATATTTCTACGCTCGCAGAGGGCGATAAGAACTATTCAGCGCTTGCACTGGGCGGATTGACATACGGTGTAACTGTAAAGGAAATGGCATCTGCATACGGTGTATTCGTGAATTCAGGAAGATATATTACACCGCACACCTATACAAAAGTTCTTGACGGTAATGGTGAGACAGTACTTGAAAACAGCAGTGAATCAACTCAGGTAATCAGTGAGTCATCTGCATATATTACTGCAAGTCTGCTTTCAGGTCCGATAAAGCTTTCGTGCGGTACTGCTACCGGTGCAGCATTGAGAAAGGGAATGCCCACTTACGGTAAGACCGGTACTACAGATAATAACTACGATAAGTGGTTTGTAGGATTCACACCGTATTATGTTGGAGCGGTATGGTTTGGATTTGATACTCCGTCATCGCTTTCAGGGGCAGGAATAAGCAGCAATCCTGCAGTTACAGCATGGAAGCTCGTGTTTGAGAAAATTAGTGAAAGTCAGTCGTATGAAACACTTGATAAACCTGCGTCGGTAGAAAAGGCAGATATATGTGTAATAAGCGGAAAGCTTGCAGGAAGCACATGTGAAAAGGCAACTGCATATTATGTTCCGGGAACAAAGCCGACACAGAAATGCACAAATCACTTTGATGCAGAAGAAACAATCGACGGTGACGAACACGATGTGGTTGAGGAAGAAGATGAAGAAGACGGAAAAGCTACTCAGAAACCGACATCTTCAGCGTCACCCAAACCGACAGCGGCGGCTACACAAAAGCCTACACCGGCACCGCAAACGGTTGTAACCCCGCCACCGCAGCCTGTACAACCGCCGGCACAACAGAATCCGCCACCGCAGACAGGTGAGATAGGTACAGAATAATATTAAAAGAGTCACGAAAGTGGCTCTTTTTAGTTGCAAAAAATAAATTTAACTTGACAAAACAGACAGAATGGAATACAATATATATAGGTATGTTTTATTGGAGGGTATACAAATGACATCAGGCTGTGAGTTTTGTATGAATTATGAATATGATGAGGAATACGAGTGCTACAGCTGTATAATAGATATGGACGAAGATGAGATGATGCGTATGTATTCCGATAAACGCCGTGGATGCCCGTATTTTCGTATGGGTGATGAGTATACTATAGTCAGGAAACAGAACTAATATGGCAGATTACAAAGAAATGACAGATGATGAACTGATAGT
>JAFODX010000059.1 GCA_017380475.1 Clostridia bacterium | reverse complement strand
CAAAACCGCACCGAAGAGCGATATTACCGTTCTTGTTCTTACATTTATTCTGACGGTTGTATTCGACCTCGTTGTTGCAATCGAGTTCGGATTGCTTGCGGCGGCGTTTCTGTTTATAAAACGTATGGTAGACGTGACATATATCCGTCCGTGGACATATGTTGACGAGAAAAATGTTTCGGAGGAAAACAGATTAAAGCCCGTCCCGCCTAAAACACAGGTGTATGAGATTGACGGACCGATGTTCTTTGCAACATCTGATAAGATTGCATCAATTCCGATAAAGCGTGGAATTAAAATTATAATATTGAGAATGAGAAACATTCCTGCGATTGATGCGTCGGCATTGCGTGCAATTGAGGGCGTTTATGACTATTGTCAGAAACGAGGTATAACACTATTGTTCTCACACGTTAATGAGCAACCGCTTGCGGCAATGCAGAAAGCCAACTTCTACGAAAAGGTAGGCGAGGAAAACTTCCTCGAAAATATAGATGAGGCATTGGAATATGCCGAAAAGCTTGCAAATGACTAATAAAAAATTCGCTGTTTCAAAACAGCGAATTTTTTATTAGTCGTACATATGCTCTAATATCAGGCAAACATCTGCCTTTGACGGTACTCGTGGGTTTGTTGCGGTACACGCATCGGCGATTGCCTTTTCTGCCATCTGCTCGACTGCGTTCATATACTCTTTTCGTTCAACACCGCACTGCGAAATTGAAAGCGGAATACTCATTTCTTCGTTCATAAAATGAATCCAACCAACAAGTGCACGTATGGTAGTGATTTCGTTGAAGTTATTAACACCTAAAAGCTTTGCAATATTGCAGTATTTCTCAACACATTTCGGGTAATCCTTACGGCTCTTTGAGTGCTTGTTGATGCCTGAATTGAACTCGATAACGTGCGGAAGCACAATCGCATTCGCTCTGCCGTGGGGGATATGGAATCTTGCGCCTACTGCGTGTGCGATACCGTGGTTAAGACCGAGTGATGCACTGTTAAAAGCAAGGCCTGCAAGGCAAGATGCAACGTGCATCTTCTTTCTTGCGTGTGTATCGTTGTTGTCAAGATACGAACGGAGCAGGAACGTACCGCATATTTCAATTGCCTTTTCGGCAAGTGCGGCAGAAAACTCGTTATTGTTAACGCTTACATATGCCTCAATGGCGTGAGTCAAAACGTCCATACCCGTATCGGCGGTAACCGATGCTGGAACGGTCTTTACAAGCTCTGCATCAAGAATTGCCTCTGTCGGGAGCATCGACTCGCTCACAAGCGGATACTTCATATTCTTTTCGGTGTCTGTTACAACCGAGAAGCTTGTAACCTCCGAGCCTGTTCCTGATGTTGTGGGGATAGCGATAAGTGCAATGTCCTTGCCGTTTGCACGAACCGCAAACTCACGTATTGCCTTTGCTGAATCAATCGCACTTCCTCCGCCGAGTGCTATTACGCAGTCGGGGTCAAGTTCAAGAAGCTTCTTAACACCTGCTGAAATTTTGTCAAGCGGTGGGTCAGGCACAACGTCAGAGAAAATTGAGAAGTCTATGTATGCCTGCTGTAATCTTTCCGTGACCTGCGGAAGCAACGGACTCTTTGCAATGAACGGGTCTGTTATCACCATTATTTTTTTGTAATGAAGCTCAAGAATTCTGTCAAGAGCATTATCACCGAAAAATATTTTTGTGCGTATATCAAAGCTTTTCATAACTTATATCTCCATAAATTTATTACTGATATTATACTACAAATCGGAAAAAATTTCAATAGTAAACTTCAAAACATCACCTTTTTTCAGAAAAATGTTGCAAAATTTCTGATTGTGTGGTATAATAGAGGTTAATTATGGGATAAATAACAGAAAGGAGATAAAGAAATGGCAGAAAAGAAGAAAAAAGTATTGACATATAACGGCAAACCGCTTATCCGTTGCGGAAACCGCCTTTATTACGGAAACCTTGAAGATAAGCTCATACTTGTGCTTGATATAACAAAGACTAAAAAGGTAAAAGGCCTTGAGGTTGCAAGCGAGGTGCTTGTTCAGGTAATGGATAATACAGGCGAGCTCGGCAAAGGACAGGTATTCAGAAAGGCAGTAAGAGAAGACCTGTATAAGGCACTCGATATAGGCGAGTGGTGGTTAAAGGATGCTTTGAAACAGTTTGCATAATCCGGCTTGTTCTTTTGGCGCAGAACACTTTGTTACGAATGAAACTCGCCACTCGGAGTACCAACGTACGCCGTCGGGTTCGTTTCATCCGTTCTGCATCCAAAATCACTGCGCCTCAATTAAAAAGAAACAAAGAACAGTGTTGCATTGCAACACTGTTCTTTTATCTATCAGGAAATTACTACTTATGTGGTGTAATTTCCTGATAGCAAAAAAGTCTGCATTTTGGAGTGAGCTATGCGAACGACCGTCACGATAGTGACTTTTTTATATTCTCACACTTTCGCCGTTCTCGGAAAGATATTTTTTTAAGTCCATAATTTCGATTTCCTTGAAATGGAACAGACTTGCCGCAAGTACGGCATCTGCTTTTCCCTTTGTAAATGCATCAAGGAAATGCTCCATTGTTCCTGCACCGCCTGATGCAATTACGGGGATTTTGACACTTTCAGACACTGCTCGGGTAAGCTCTAAATCGTAGCCTGCCTTTGTGCCGTCACAGTCCATACTCGTCAGCAGGATTTCGCCTGCGCCAAGTTCTTCAGCTTGTTTTGCCCATTTGAGTGCATCAAGACCTGTGTTTACACGTCCGCCATTCAAGTAGACCTCCCAGCCTGTGCCGTCTGCCTTGCGTTTTGCATCAATGGCACATACAACGCACTGTGAACCGAATTTCTTTGCCGCATCCCTGATGAGTTCGGGATTTTTTATTGCCGCACTGTTTACTGATACCTTGTCCGCACCTGCGTTAAGGATTGTTCTGAAATCCTCGACGGTACGGATACCTCCGCCGACGGTGAATGGGATGAATACACATTCGGCAACTTTTTTAACCATATCAACTACGGTGTTTCTGGCATCGCTTGATGCAGTGATGTCAAGAAACACAAGCTCGTCCGCACCTGCCTTGTCATAGGCGGCGGCACACGCAACGGGGTCGCCCGCGTCTATCAGATTAACGAAATTTACGCCTTTTACCACACGTCCGTCCTTGACGTCAAGGCAGGGGATTATTCTTTTTGCATACATATCTTTTGCCCTCCGTTACAGACTGATGAATTTTTTAAGTATCGAAAGTCCTGCCTCACCGCTTTTTTCGGGGTGGAACTGTACGGCAAATACGTTGCCGTTTTCGATACTCACGGCAAGTTCTTTGCCGTATTCGGTGTATGATGATACAATTTCGCTGTCGGTCGGCTCAATATAATACGAGTGAACAAAATACATAAATTCACCCGTGTCGGGCAGTATTCTGCTCGGCTTTGCAGTTTTGAGGTTATTCCAGCCCATATGCGGGATTTTAAGGCCGCAATCGGGGATTTTTACTACCTTGCCCCTGAATACGCCAAGACCCGTTGTGCCGGGACTTTCCTCGCTCTCTTCAAACAGAAGATGCAATCCGAGGCATACGCCTAAAAACGGGCGTGTTCCGTCTGCAGCTTGCTTTACCGTTTCAAAAAGGCCGCTGTTTT
>JAFODX010000058.1 GCA_017380475.1 Clostridia bacterium | reverse complement strand
TTAATGGTTATATACATTTGTATGTATACTAAAAAAATGTTTTGCATTTTGCGAAATTGTGTGATATAATAAGTATAGTTTATAATAGGTAATCAGACTACATAATAACAAAGGGGTGTATCTATTGGAGAAACTCTTGGTAAAAGGCGGTAATAAGCTTTGCGGCGACGTAACCATAAGCGGTGCTAAAAATGCCGCAGTCGCTATTCTTCCCGCTTGTCTTTTGGTCAATGACAGATGCCGTATAGAAAATCTGCCCGATATAAAAGACGTTAAACTGTTTTTGAAAATACTTGAGAACCTCGGTGCAGAGGTTTCGTATATAGATAATAATACTGTTGAAATAGATTGCTCGGATGTTGAATCATACGAGCCTCTTGGCGATCTCACACGCAGAATGCGTGGTTCAAGCTACCTTATGGGTGCGCTTCTCGGCAGATTCGGCAGGTTCAGTGTTGACCCGCCCGGCGGTTGTGATTTTGGTACACGCCCGATTGATATGCACATAAAGTGCTTTGAGCTTATGGGTGCAACCGTTGACACATCACGTGGTATGGTGAATGCCAATGCACCAAAGCTTAAAGGCACACAGATATTCTTCGATATAGTATCCGTAGGTGCAACAGTGAACGCAATCCTTGCTGCAGTACTTGCAGAAGGCACAACAGTAATTGAAAGTGCGGCAAGAGAACCGCACGTGGTAGACCTTGCAAACTTCTTAAACGCCTGTGGTGCACAGATAAGAGGAGCAGGTACTGATACAATAAGAATTAAAGGTGTTTCTTCACTTCACGGCGGAACATACGCAATAATCCCCGACCAGATAGAAGCAGGAACATTTATGATAGCAGCAGCTGCAACACGTGGCGATGTTACTCTTCATAACGTCATCCCCCGACACCTTGAAATAATAGGTTCAAAGCTCATTGAGGCGGGTGTCAGTGTAGAATACGGTGACGATACAGCACGTGTATGGGTTCCCGACGGATGCGAATTCAGAAGAGTCAATTTCATCGCTCTGCCCTACCCCGGTTATCCGACCGATATGCAGCCGCAGCTTGTAACTTTCTTAAGCACAATAAGCGGTACAAGCACTGCACGTGAAGGTGTTTGGGACAACCGTTTCAGATACGTCGACCAGCTCAAGCGTCTTGGTGCTACAATACGTGTCGAGGGCAAGCTTGCAATCATCGACGGTGTTTCACAGCTTATAGGCGCTGAAGTAAAGGCTACTGACCTGAGAGCCGGTGCCGCAATGATAATTGCAGGGCTTATGGCAGACGGAACAACAGAAATCCGGGACATTTATCACATCGACCGTGGCTATGAAAATTTTGAAAACAAATTCATTGCTCTCGGTGCCGATATTCATCGAGTTCAGGTTGTAGAAGATGACTATATTTAAAAACTATACGGGCGACACACAAAGTCGCCCGTTATCAATATGTAAAGGAGTTTACCAAAAATGCTCAGATTTTATTCAATCATCAGCGGTTCTTCAGGGAACTCTGCACTCCTTACTGACGGAAAAACAAATATACTTATAGATTGCGGAACTTCAGGAAAACGTACAATTGAAGCACTTGAAAGTTTATCCGTTCCTGCGTCACGTATAAACGCTATAGTTGTGTCACACGAGCATATTGACCACACAAAGGGCGTGGGCATCCTTTCAAGAAAGTTTGACATACCCATTTATGCTACCAGCGGAACGCATAACAAAAGCGAGTTCGGAAAAATTGATGATTCACTTATACACGAAGTTTCGCCTGATATTACATATGATATCAGAGGCATAGGTATAACACCGTTTTCTATCCCCCACGACGCCGCAGAACCGTGCGGATTTATACTTACAGACGGACATACAAAATTTGCAACAGCGACGGATATAGGCGTAATGACAGATGCAATAATGTCACGCATAAGCGGATGTGACAGTATACTGCTTGAATCAAATCACGATATAGATATGCTCCGGTTCGGTGAGTACCCATATGCATTGAAGCAACGAATTTTAAGTGATGTCGGTCATCTTTCAAACAAAGCTGCAGCCGCAACTGCCCTTGAGCTTGTAAAACGTGGAACGAAACACATTATGCTCGGTCACTTAAGTGACAAAAACAACCTGCCCGACATTGCACAGATGGAAACATATAACCATCTTACCGATAACGGCATTGCAGTAGGCAAAGACGTTACACTTCAGGTAGCAGAACGATATAAAATAACTCCGTTTTCAGGTGATTAAAAATGAAAGTATCAATACTTTGCGTAGGCAAAATCAAAGAAAAATTTTATACAGATGCAATCTCAGAATACGCAAAACGAATGAAACGTTTCGCTGATTTTGAAATTACGGAAATCCCTGACGAAAAAATCCCCGATAATGCATCCGATAAAGAAAAAGAACAAATAAAAGAACGTGAGGGCGAAAAAATCCTTGCGAAACTCAAGGGTGATTCTTTTGTTGTGTCTCTGTGTATCGAGGGCAAGACCCTCTCAAGTACAGAGTTGGCTCAGACCGTCGCAAACGCATACCAGAACACCAATCACATCACCTTTATAATCGGCGGTTCACTCGGACTTTCAGACGCAGTAAAGAAAAAAAGCGGTCTGCGTCTTTCTTTCGGGCGTATGACACTGCCTCACCAGCTTATGCGTGTCGTTTTAGCCGAGCAGATTTACCGTTCATTTATGATAAATTCCGGTTCAACATATCATAAATAATATTGACTTTTACCCCTTTTAATGATACAATTATTGTATATTATTAAAAGGGGGATTTTTATGAAAAAAATAATTTCTATACTACTCAGTACAATGCTGATACTTGGCACAGTTCCTGCTTTTGCAGACGATGCAGCAGATTCAGATTTAAAAAATCAGGTAACCGTGACAGCCGATATAAAGAGTGTTCCGCTTGCAAAAGAAACTGATGCAACTTTTGAACTCTTTGCTACCGACGGTCAATCACTTCAATCGCTCGCAACCGCAACCGAGCATATTGCAAGAGACACAAAATCTGTCACATTCACCTTTGACGTACCTCAGTACAAGGTAGGCACACACTTTGCTGTATGCGCAACAGAAGGTATTGAAAGTTTCAAATATTACGAAGAAACTTATCCTAAAAATACCATAGTAACACTGCCGACATACAAATACATAGACGCTAAAGGAAACGAAGCAGATTCAACCGGTATCTCAATAACAATAAATCCGTTAACGGACAAGCCTGTAAACCTTTACTATAACGCTTTGGGAACACCGACAAGCGGTGCAAGAGTAATTGACGGCACTACGATGGTTCCGGCACGTGCCCTTGCCGAGTTTATCGGATTTGATGTGCGTTATGACGAGGAATATAATGTAGAAGTTATATCTTTTAACGATAAGGATATGTATTTCAATGTTGATACGGCATATACAACAGTTTTCGGCACAGAC
>JAFODX010000057.1 GCA_017380475.1 Clostridia bacterium | reverse complement strand
TTACTCTAAGAGAGAGGCATACTTTGCATCTGTAGCACAGAGCGAAGGTAAAGACAAACTTTCGGGCGCAAGAAAAGTAAAAGAAAGTTTTACTATGCCTGATTCGTGCAGTAAGATATATTATGTTAAGCGTATAATCGCAACAGAGGGACAGACTGTCGATATTTATGACGGTAAAGTATTTGTTGACGGAAAAGAACTCGATGAACCGTATTTCGACGGAGAAACATTTGCAACAGACAGTCAGGTGAAATATCCGTTCACTGTTTCAGAGGGATGCGTGTTTGTTATGGGTGACAACCGTGGTAACTCTACCGACAGCCGTTCATCAAGACTCGGAGAAGTAAATGAAAAGGCAATTCTCGGCAAATCACAGTTGCGTATTTTACCGCTTAATTCAATAGGAATGATAAAATAATTATAGCGGAGTATTGCTCCGCTATTACAATAGTTGAGGACTATATTATGCAGAATACATTACAATGGTATCCGGGACATATGGCGAAAACCAGACGTCTTATTGAGGATAATCTTAAAATGATAGACGTTGTAGTTGAGATTCTTGATGCACGTATCCCGTTTTCGGGTCGTAATCCGAATTTCGACGACATTCTGAAAAACAAGCCGAGACTGCTCGTTATGAATAAGTCAGACCTTGCTGATGCAAAAAGAACAGAGCAGTGGATAAACTGGTATAAAAATCAGGGTATTCGTGTTATTCCGATAAGCTGTACAACAGGTCAGGGGATAAACACGTTGCTCAATGAAGCACGTGAGCTTGTGCGTGAGAAAATCGAACGTGATGCAGAGCGTGGCAGAACAAGAACCTTAAAGCTTATGATGGTCGGAATCCCGAATGTGGGAAAGTCAAGTCTTATTAACCGTCTGCTGGGAAAGGCAAGCACGAAAACAGGCGATAAGCCCGGTGTAACCCGTGGTAAGCAATGGCTTAAAATCAAAGGCGATGCAGAGCTTTTAGATACGCCCGGAATTTTGCCGCCCAAGTTTGAGGACCAGGAGATTGCAAAACGGCTTGCATATACCGGTGCTATTAAAGATGAGATTATGAACCGTGAACTTTTAGCATATTCACTTTGTGAGTATTTGCGTGATAATTATCAGGCAGAGGTTTGCGAAAGATACAAAATCAAAGACGAAATTTCAACACTTGAGGGATATGAGGTTTTAGAGCTTATCGGCAGACGCCGTGGCTTTGTGATTTCCGGCGGTGAGGTTGATATGGAGCGTGCGTCGAATATGGTTTTAGACGAGCTTCGTTCTGCAACAATCGGAAAGATTACTCTTGAAACACCTGATGATTTTAATGATAAGGAGAATATATTATGAAAACTTCATTGGTAATTATGGCGGCAGGAATAGGTTCACGTTTCGGCGGTGGAATAAAACAGCTTGAGCCTGTTGGACCTACAGGTGAAATAATTATGGATTATTCCATTCACGATGCGATTAAAGCCGGATTTAATAAAATTGTATTTATTATCCGTAAGGATATCGAAGCTGATTTTCGTGAAGTGATAGGCGAAAGAATAGAAAAATTGTGCGACAGACTTGGCGTAGAGGTCGCATATGCGTTTCAGGCTATGGACGATATTCCTGAGGGTGAAACCGTTCCCGAAGAAAGAAAGAAGCCGTGGGGAACAGGTCAGGCGGTGCTTTCGTGCCGTGGTATAGTAAACGAGCCGTTTATTGTTATAAACGCCGATGATTACTATGGTAAGGAAGCGTTTGTTAATATATATAACTTTCTGCAGGACTATACGCCCGAAAAAGCTGATGATTTCTGTATGGCAGGATTTATTCTGAAAAATACACTCAGCGATAACGGTGGCGTTACCCGTGGTATTTGTAAGGTTGATGATAACGGATTCCTTACAGACATTGTTGAAACAACCGAGATTGTTAAAACTCCGAACGGGGCGAAGTCAGGCGATAATGAAATTGACCCGAATTCATATGCGTCAATGAATATGTTCGGTTTCACACCCGAATTTATCGGAAGACTTGAGGATGGATTTAAGGAGTTTTTCGAAACTGCTGCAAAGGAAAATCCGTTAAAGGCAGAGTTTTTGATTCCGATTTATGCAGGTCAGTTATTGCGTGAAAAGAAAATCACAATGAAAGTACTTGAAACTTCGGACAAGTGGTTTGGTGTGACCTATAAAGAGGATAAGCCGATGGTTGTAGAAGCTTTTAAAAAGCTTATTGGCGGCGGCGAGTATAACGAAGATTTATTCAGCGATATGTAAGTGAGCTGTTGCTTTCAGCACAGAACAAAAACGAGTGGGCTTAAAAAGCCCGCTCGTTTTTTACGAACGAAACTCACCACTCGGCGTACCAATGTACGCCGTCGGGCAAGGCATGGAGCTTCGTTTCGTCCGTTCTGTATCTGAAATCAAGCAGCTCGCAGGAGATAAATCGAAATTTTTCCAAAGTGATTTTACTTTACCTTCAATGCTGCGTGTAATGCAGTTGCAGATGCTTTTATATACCTTTCAAGCATCTTTTTTGCCATCATCAGCTCGTCTGATGCACTTGTTAATGTTGATGCGGTGTATTTTGAAGCAAGGAGATTTATTTTCTCGGTCTTGTCGGTGTTTATGATTTTGTCGGGTTTGCCGGTTGCCGTCACAATTGCATCACGAAGATACATCAGCATCATATCATAAATCTCATCTGCGTTATCCTTGTGTTCTTCGATGTAGTCCGATACATCGAATGCGTGAATTTTGTTCTTTGACAAAAGTCGGGGTAACAGGTTTAAAACCTCCTCACGCAGTTCGTCAAAGTCCTCACGTTCGATTATCCTGTCAACATAGCCGGGGATGCCCATACTGTATTTTACCAGAAAATCGACTCTCGGTTCGTCGGGGTAGGTGGTATTTATATACTCACGTATATCGTTATCAGATACGGGTGTAAATGTAACCGAAACTGCACGTGAGCGTACCGTTTCAAGCAGTATTTGTGAATTGGTACACACGATTATGAAAACTGCGTATGCAGGCGGTTCTTCGATTATTTTTAAAAATGCGTTCTGTGCTTGCGGTGTGAGCAGGTCGCCCTCGTTTATGATAAATACCTTATGACGGTTATAGAACGGCTTTATAAGACATTCCGTTATCATATCACGGATTGGCTCTACGCCGAGCGTTGCTTTGTCCTTCTCACGCTCTACAAAAACAATGTCGGGGTGTGATAAACCCTGCGCTTCGTGGCACGCCGGACAGTCACAGCAAGGTGCGGTGTCTGTGCTTGTGCAGACAAGTGATTTTGCAAACAAGAGTGCCGCCTCGTGCTTTTTAAGCCCCTCTGCACCCTCAAAGATATACGTGTTTGCGTTTTCGTTACGACGCACGCTCTCAATAAGAGTCATCATAAGCTTCTTGTGAAACACATTGTATCCGTACATTACTATCACCTCTGTTTACCATTATACAACATTTGGGGGGAAAAATCAATGTTTAATTGTCAAATTCCAAACTATCGCAAAAAAAGGTTGAAAAAGCATCTGCTTTGTGGTAAAATTCAGGCATAAAGTAAAAAGGGAGTAGTTGCTATGGCAAACTTA
>JAFODX010000056.1 GCA_017380475.1 Clostridia bacterium | reverse complement strand
GGCAGAGCAGACGAAGTAAAGATAATCCATGCCGACACTTACGAAGAAGTAGTAAAAACTGCGTATAATGAAGCAGAAGAGGGAGATGTTGTAATTCTTTCATCAGCATCAACGAGCTTTGATATGTTCCGTAACTTTGAGGAACGTGGAAACCTGTTCAAAAAACTTGTAAATGAATTATAAGGAAAAGACAATGCAGAATATTATTAAAAAATTAAGCGACCTGCGTGGTGCATCAGGTCATGAGGGCAGAATAAACAGTGAAATAGCTGATATGTTCCGACCGTACTGTGACGATGTAAGAATTGACGCATTAGGCTCTGTTATAGCCGAAAGAAAATGTGGCAAAGAGAATGCACCAAAAGTAATGCTTGAAGCACACATGGACGAAATTGGACTTGTGGTTAAAAAGATAACTGACGAGGGGTATATTTATTTCTCAAACCTCGGTGGTGTTGACTCAAGAATTCTACCGTCATCAGAGGTCACAATTCACGGTGAAAAAGACGTATACGGCGTAGTGGGAATGCCTCCTGCGGCGGCTTTTGACAAAGATAAAAGCTATAAGATAAAAGACCTTGCAATAGACACAGGTCTTGATGGTGATATGGTAAAAGCTCTTATATCAGTGGGTGACAGCATAACACTTCCGCAGTCTGTAGGAAGTCTTGGCAAGGACCAGTTCAGTGCAAAGACAATGGACGACCGTGCATCGGTTGCGGCAATATTAAAGGTTATGGAAAATATAAAGGATGCTGACCTTAACTGTGATATATATGCAGTTGCCGCAGTTCAGGAGGAGGTCGGATGCCGTGGCGGTAAAACAACATCATTCGGAATTATGCCTGATATGGCAATTGCAATTGATGTTACACACGGAATAACACCCGATAACTCCGAAAATGCAATTGAGGTGGGTACGGGTACTGCGATGTCAAAAGGCCCGAATATACATCCAAAACTTGTAGAACGTCTTGAAAAAACAGCGATTGACAATAATATACCGTACAACATTGAAATTGACGGCGGCGGAACGGGTACTGATGCGTGGGAAATTCAGATTTCGGGCGCAGGAATACCTGTGGCACTTATGTCAATACCGCTTAAATATATGCATACATCTGTTGAAACGCTTGCAATATCCGATGTACTCGATACTGCAAACGTAATAACGGAATTTGTAAAAGGACTGGAGGGTGATACAAAATGGCTTTGTCTATGGACAGATTAAGTGAAGTCAACGCCGTATCGGGCTTTGAGGACGAGGCAAGAGCGTATCTTATCCCTCTTATAAAGGAAAAATGTGATAGCCTTGAAGTCGATAGTATGGGGAATATAATTGCATTCAAAAAAGGTAAAAGTGATAAATACAGAATACTTCTCGGCACAAACGTCGACGAGGTGGGATTTATTGTAAGTGAAATCACCGAAAAGGGATTTTTGAAATTCAAATCAGTAGGCTCATCAGACCCGAGAACACTTGTATCAAAGCGTATAGTAGTCGGAAAAGACAGAATACCGGGCGTAATCGGAATGAAAGCGATACATCTTCAGAAAAAGGAAGAACGTGAGGCGGCGGTAAAGGTTAAGGACTTATACATTGATATAGGTGCAAAGGATAAAGAGGAATCAGAAAACTCAGTTAAGCTTGGCGATATTATTTCGTTTGACACAGAGTATGCTGAAATCGGAGATATTATAAAGGGCAAGGCGCTTGACCGTTTCGGTACGGTTGCAGTATTTAATGCAATGGATGAAGTACCTGCGTATGACACATATTTTGTATTCTCTGCTCAGCGTGAGATTTCAGGCCGTGGCATGAAAATTGCGACATTTCGCATAAATCCTGATTTTGCACTGATAGTTGATACGGTAAATGCTGATGATTTCCCTGATACAAAATCGGCATCTGCAATTTTGGGTAACGGTGCTGTTATGAGATATAAAGATTTGACATCAGTATCAAATGTTATATTTATGAAGAACCTTGCATTGATGTCTAAGCGAAACGGGATAAAAACACAGAACCAGACAACAAGTGAGGGAGCGTCGGTTGCAGGTTCAGTAAACAGTGCGTCATATGGTGCGGTTACGGCAACGGTTGGAATTGCGTGCAGATATTCGCATACGCCGGTGTCATATATGAGAAAAGACGATATAAATGAAGTGAGCAATTTATGTCGTGCATTTGTTAAAGAAAGTGATGTGATTATAGATGGATTTATTAAAGAAACTGACAGAATTTGATGCACCGTCAGGTAAAGAAACTGTGCTGCACTCTTTTATAAAAGGCGAGGCAGAAAAACTTGGTTATGAGGTTACAATAGACGCATTAGGTTCGGTTATTGCGCATAAAAAGGGCAACGGCAAAAAGCTTATGCTTGCTGCACATACAGATGAAATAGGTGTTATTGTAAACTACATTGATGAGAATGGCTTTATATATTTCGGCAGACTCGGATGGCTGGAACAGAAAGAACTTCATAAGCGTCGTGTTCGTTTTGAGAACGGAACAATCGGCGTTATAGGTGTAAATGAAGAAAGATACGAGAATAAGCCGGATATGACAAGTATGTTCATAGATATCGGTGCAACCAACCGTGAAGAAGCAGAAAAGCTTGTAAAGGTGGGTGATACTGCTGTTTTTGAGGGTGAGTTCACAGTATCCGGTGATACTATAGTCTCAAGAGCACTTGATGACCGTGTGGGTTGTTATGTTCTCCTTAAAGCCATGGCAGAGGTTAAGGACAGCAAAAACGACTTGTATTTCGTATTCACAGCACAGGAAGAGACGGGTATGCGTGGAGCAAAGTCGTCTGCATTTACGGTAATGCCTGATTACGGTATTGCAGTTGATGTTACCGGTGCGTGTGACATGCCCGGCGCTGAAAAGTCAGATGTAAAGCTTGGCACAGGTGTTGCGATAAGCCATAAGGATGCGTTTATAGTAAGTAATCGTGAAGTTGTAAAAACTTTGCAGAACCTTGCCGGGGAAAACGGTATTCCGTACACAGACAATGTAAAAGACGGTGGCGGTAACGATTCGGGAGCAATTGCATTAACGGGTCCCGGAGTAAAAGCCGGTGCGATTGCCATTCCGTTAAGATATATGCACTCACCGTCAGAGGTTATAAAAAAATCTGATGTAGATGCGTGCACAAAACTGCTCATTGAAGCATGCAAGCATGAGTGGTGATATAAATGATTAAAAAATTAACAGCAGTATTAACAGCTTTAGTAATATCATTGCAGACACTGTCGGTTTTGGCAATGGGCGAATATTACACGCATCTTGATTTGCCGAAAATAACGCAGGAGGATTTGACTTATACAGGTACAGATATTTCCGGGTTAAAGAAAGATATTGCCTCGATAGAAAATTTATTGAAGAAAAAAGGCAACGAGGAGAAGATACTCTCAATAGCCGAAAAATGTTTTTCTGTATATACTGATGTAAGCTATCAGTATGCACTTGCAAAGCTTGGTTATGACCGCAACTGTAACGAGGAAAATCTTGAGAAATTAGGCGAAATAGCTGATGTTGCTCTTGAAGTGACAGAGCTTTTAAGCAGACTTATATACGATATATACGAAAATGAAAATTACAGAGACCTGCTTGAAATAATGTTCGGTGATACAGAAACGGCGTTACGTTTTGCACTCCCTGATGATGAGGAACTTTTAGTATTAATTGACAGAGAAAAAGAGCTAACAACGCAATACAGCGAAATTTACGGTGATTCTGATGCGTGTGCAGAGCTGTTTTTAGAGCTTGTAGCGATAAGAAATGCAATAGCTGTAAAAATGGGCTATGACAACTATGCAGACTATGCAAACACCGAGATTTTTCACAGAGAATACACTGATGAAGAAATAGCAGGGTTTTATGAATCAGTAAAGGAATATTTCCTTCCGATTTACGAAGAAGCGGTAGAGGCGTTATTTTACTTGGAGAGTTCATCTATTCCAATGGATGAGGATGAGGTTTTGTTAAGTGCGAGAGCAACGGTTAAGAATATAAATCCGGAACTGGGCGAAGCATTTGAATACTTAATAGCAAACAATATCTATGATATACGAACGAACGAGAATAAAAACCCGAGTGCGGGGGCATATACGATGGTGGTTCCTCGTCTTAATATTCCGTACCTCTATACAAATCCGGCGGAGGACTATGAAGAAAACGGTGTATACAACGTATTGACGCTTATTCATGAATTCGGACACTTTGCATCAATACTTTACACTCCTGAAATGGCGTTTAGTGATGCACCAGCGTTCCTTAGCGTGTCAGTAGATACAGCAGAGATACACTCGCAGGGGCTCGAAGCACTTGCAGAACGCTATTATGGCGAGATGTTCGGAAGTAATGCATCAATGTTGCGTTACTATCTTCTGTGCACACTTATTGGCGCGGTGATTGACGGATGTCTGCTTAACCAATGGCAGGAACAAGTATATGCGATGGAAAATCCGACAGTGGAAAAAATGAATACAGTAATGACAGAGATTGTAAGTGAGTATAACGGTGAATGCACACCGGAGGAAGCACAGGATATATGGACAGCGGTTATTCATAATTATCAGTCGCCTATGTATTATATATCATATGCGATTTCGGCATTAGTTGTTCTTGACTTGTACAGCGAATCGACATACGACTACGACAGAGTGGTTGATAAGTATATGCGGATTTCAGCAGAGGGTATATACAGGACTTATTCAGAAATAGTTGAAGAGTGTCAGTTGCCTGACATATTTGATAAATCGGTTATGGCAGACATTGCAGGGAAGACTGAGGACGCTTTTTTAATCAGGTATTCGGACGTTTCTGATGAGGCGTGGTGCAAGCCGTATCTTTATGTGGTATCAAACATTATGGACGGCAGAGCGGATGATGAATTTATGCCGGACAGTGCCATAACACGTTCTGAATTTGTCGGTGTTCTGGGAAAGATGTATGATTATTACATAGGAATTGATGAAGATTACGAAAATGTTTTTGAAGACACGAAAACCGATGAGAACCGTAGATATATTTCATGGGCGGCAGAAAACGGAATCGTAGAAGGATACGATGACAAAACATTCGGTGCTGAGGATACCTTGACACGTGAGCAGGCATCTGCAATGATATGGAGGCTTGCCGATGCTGTAAGCGGAAAAGATGTGTCTGTGTTTGCTGATGCAGACACGATTTCTGATTGGGCGATAGAGTCTGTAGCATGGGCATACGAGAACGATATAATAAACGGCAGGGATGATGGAACTTTTGACCCAAAATCGAGTATAACAAGAGCCGAAACGGCTAAAATCATTGCATGTTATATTTTCAGCCAGTATTAAGAATTATGAGATGTTTCGGACGGCATAGTCCGGAACATCTTTTCGTTATACAACAAAGGACAGTGGAAAGTAAAATTCCACTGTCCTTTTCTTTCAGATTTCTCTTAAATTCTTGAGTGACAAGTCCATTATCGGTGCGGAGTGAGTAAGTGCACCGCTTGAGATATAGTCAACGCCGAGGTCAATCAGCTTTGCAACATTTTCACGTGTCACGTTGCCGCTGCACTCTGTTTCTGCTCTGCCGTCTATTATCTTTATTGCCTCGCTCATCGTTTCGTAGGACATATTGTCAAGCATTATAATGTCTGCACCTGCATCTGCCGCTTCACGAACCATATCAAGGTTTTCGGTTTCAACCTCAATCTTTCGTACGAACGGAGCATATTCCTTTGCCATTGTAACCGCTTTCGTTATAGAACCTGCGGCTGAAATATGGTTATCCTTTAAAAGAATACCGTCTGAGAGATTATAACGGTGGTTGTGCCCTCCGCCGACCTTTACTGCGTACTTTTCAAATATACGCATATTCGGTGTTGTTTTGCGTGTATCCAACAGCTTTGTTTTTCCACCCTCAAACAGTTTTGCGATTTCGTTTGTGTATGTAGCGATACCGCTCATTCTCTGCAGGTAGTTTAGTGCTGTACGCTCACCTGATAAAAGAACACGGATATCACCTGTAACAGTACCGATTTTATCACCGTTTTTTACTGCGTCGCCGTCTTTGTAAAACATTTCAAATTCAGTAGTTGCATCAAGGAGCGTGAAGACACGCTTAAAAACATCAAGTCCTGCAAGAACACCGTCCTGTTTACAGATTAAATCTACAGTACCCTTGCGGTATTCACGCATAACTGCATTTGTTGTCACGTCCTCGCTTGAAATATCTTCACGAAGTGCAGAGAGTATAAACTCATCTGCGTTCATAAGCATTGTTATATCATTCATTTTCCTGTGTCCTTTCTATTTTGGCTTTTGCGATTTTTTTGTAGTCTTTGTCGCAGTCGGTATAGTCTGCGAGGTTTACGGTATGGTCAATTGTATCACAGCTGTCAAATTCGTCTGCAATATGTAAAGCGGCACGCTTTGCAAAAACAAGTGCTTCAAGCAGAGAGTTGCTTGCAAGTCTGTTCTTACCGTGTACGCCGTTACATGAGGTTTCGCCAGCGGCATAGAGATTTGCCATGGAAGTCTTTGAATATTTATCAACTTTTATTCCGCCCATAAAGTAATGCTGTGCCGGAACAACGGGAATGCACTCTTTTGTAACGTCGTAGCCCTCTTCAAGACAGTGCTTGTATATATTGGGGAAGTGGGTCAGGATAGTATCATCAGGTATGGGGTCAAGTGACAGCCATACGTGGTGTGTGCCATCCTTTTCCATCTGTTTCCATATGGCTTGTGAAACCTTGTCACGCGGTTGCAATTCGTCGGTAAACCGCTCCATATCTTTGTTAAGTAAAATAGCTCCCTCACCACGCACAGATTCGGAAATAAGGAACCGTCTGCCCTTGGTTTTTGAATAGAGCGTTGTAGGATGTATCTGAACATAATCGGGGTTTTCAAGCTCAATTCCGTGTTTTATTGCAATTGCAATCGCATCGGCGGTAAGATGAGCATAGTTTGTGCTGTTATTGTAAAGTCCGCCGATACCGCCTGTTGCGAGCATGGTGTACTTTGCACATATCTGCGTCATTTTACCGTCGGGATAGCGTGCCACAATTCCTGTGCAACGGTTATCATAAACCGTTATATCAATCATTTCAAGGTTTTCGATGACACGTATGTTTTTACGCAACTTTACAGCTTCTATCAGCTTTGAGGTTATCTCTTCGCCCGTTATATCCTCGTGATAACATATTCTCGGACGGCTGTGTGCACCCTCACGTGTAAAAATAAGCTCACCGTCATCGGTTTTTGCAAAGTCAACACCTATAGATATAAGCTCGTCTATAACATCACGTGATGAACGGAGCATAATGTCAACCGATTCTTTTCGGTTTTCGTAATGACCTGCACGCATTGTATCTTCAAAATATGCATCATAATCGGACTCGTCATACATAACGCTTATACCGCCCTGTGCTAAAAACGAGTCGCTTTTGTTTATCTCTGATTTTGTTATGAGTAATACGTTCTTGTCCTCGGGCAGGTTAAGTGCACAGTAAAGACCTGCGACACCTGTGCCTACAATGAGGATATCAGTTGTGTTTTTCATAAAAGCTCCTTTTTGAGTTTTATTGCATATATTATACACCTCATAGCGAAACTTGTCAATACAACAGTAAAAATCTTGAAAAATAATTGTTTATGTGATATAATGCGTAGGAAGAGGTGATAACGGGTGAAAAAGAAGTCAAAAGTGAGCAATCTGAAATTCTTTGTAAAATATTATAAACCATACAAATGGATAATTGTATTTGACCTTATCTGTGCGTGTCTTACAACGGTATGTGAGCTTGTACTGCCGATGCTTGTGCGGTATATAACCACATCTATAGGCGAGGGAACACTGGTAATTGAAACGGTATTGAGAATCGGATTTCTGTACCTTTTTTTAAAGGTGGTTGACACTCTTGCGAACTATTATACGGCAAACACAGGTCACGTTATGGGTGCAAAAATCGAAACCGATATGCGACGTGATATGTTCTCGCATCTGATGAAACTGTCGTTTAACTATTTTGACAATACAAAGGTCGGACAGATAATGTCAAGAATATCAAATGACCTGTTTGATATAACCGAGTTTGCACACCATGGACCTGAGGAAATTTTTATGTGTACCATAAAAATTGTCGGTGCGTTCATAATTCTGAGCGGAATAAATGTACCGTTGACGCTTATCATATTTGCTTTGTTACCGCTTATGATGCTTTCAACTATATTCTTCCGTAACGGAATGAAGACAGCTTTTAAAAAACAGCGTGAACAAATCGGTGAGCTTAATGCACAGGTTGAGGACAGCCTGCTCGGTATACGTGTTGTAAAGAGCTTTGCGAACGAGGAAACGGAAAAAGAACGTTTTCGTGACGGTAACAAAAAATTCTTTGAACGTAAGAAAACGTCGTATAAGTATATGGCACGCTTTCAGGGGTGTACGAGGTTCTTTGACGGCGTAATGTATGTGGCGGTGATTGTTGCAGGCTCGATATTTATGCTTAACGGGCACATTACTGCTGCAGACCTTGTTGCATATATACTTTATATCCAGACGCTTATGGCAGCAATAAGACAGCTAGTTGCGTTCACAGAACAGTTCCAGCGTGGAATTACGGGTATTGAACGTTTTACGGAGATAATGAGTGAAGAGCCTGATATAAAGGATTTACCGCAGGCAAGAGATTTTGATGAAGTTAACGGGAATATTGAGTTTAAAAATATCAGTTTTTCGTATTCTGACAGTGCAGAGGTGCTATCGGGTATAAATATTACAGCAAATAAGGGTGAAAACATAGCAATAGTCGGACCGTCGGGTAGCGGTAAAACAACACTTTGTAACCTGTTGCCGAGATTTTATGAGCTTACCGATGGCGATATAACAATCGACGGAATATCGGTAAAGAACATAACATTAAAATCTTTGCGTGACCATATCGGCGTTGTTCAGCAGGATGTATATCTTTTCAGCGGAACGGTACGTGAGAATATAACCTACGGAAGTCCTGATGCAACGGATGAGGAAATTATTGAAGCGGCAAAGAATGCAGGAGCACACGAATTTATCATGTCATTGCCTGATGGGTACGATACATACGTGGGCGAACGTGGCTTAAAGCTTTCGGGCGGACAAAAGCAGAGAGTATCAATAGCACGTCTGTTTCTTAAGAATCCGCCTATACTCATTCTTGATGAGGCGACATCGGCACTTGATAACGAGAGCGAGCTTATTGTACAGAAATCGCTTGAACGCCTTGCAAAGAACAGAACAACTTTTACTATTGCGCACAGACTCACAACTATCCGTAATGCAACAAAGATAATAGTACTTACCGAGGACGGAATAACGGAGTCGGGCACACACGAGGAGTTAATGACACAAAACGGCGAGTATGCAAGACTTTACGGAATGTATACATC
>JAFODX010000055.1 GCA_017380475.1 Clostridia bacterium | reverse complement strand
AGTAACTCCCCAGTTCTTTAAGTAGAACCAGAAATACGGGTCTGCCTTGTTAACCCAGTTAAAGCCGTAACGCAGGAAGGAATCGTTGTTTACGGACTGCCTGAAGGTCCAGAAGAACAACTGTGGTGCAGCCACTACAAACACTATTCCGCCGAAGATTACCCAGTTCAGGAAAAAGCTCTTTTTGTCCTTTTCGCCGATGAGATATGCAAAGAACATAACTGCACAAATCATACCGAGTGCAAGAAATGTGTGCGTATGAATCATAGGCATACATCCGGCAAGAATACCGAGTATTATATAATTTTTTCGCTGTTTTGTTTCAAGAGCGTCAAGCAACAGGCTTAAAGCCGGGAAGAACATACACCAGCCTGCCATGGTTGTTCGTTGCGGTATTATCATATCGCATATCGGGTTTACCCAACGCAGATTGTAGTCGGGCAGATTTGTGGGGGTACGGTAATAGTCCGTGAATATATTCTTGAACACTGTCGGGTCAGCCTTTGCACCGTTTAAAAAATATGCAAATCCGAATCCGCCACCCAAAAAGAACAATACAGTTGCAAGAACCGAGGCAGCTTTCCGTTTGGTAAGCCTGTATGCAACTATGTAGAATCCGCCTACAAGTAACAGTGAAATCACATAGCTTGGGATAAGCACTGCCCATCTTAAGGGCGTTCCGAAAAGATACAGACTTGACGAAAGCATATTGACAAAGAACGGATAATTGAGCAGTTGACCGTCGAGGAAAGCATAGTTTGGCGGAAACTTATGCTGTTCGGCGATGCTTGTCACAAAACCGAGGTGCATCTGTAAATCACCAAACGTACATTGTCCGCTTGCTACACCGCCCGATTCATAGGGAACAAGAATATGGTTTGTCATCAGAACTGATATGACAAGCACCAACGGGAGAATCAACAGAAACAGGATTTTCAAATCCATACCGCTATCTTCGCCTTTTTGGTTCACAAGTAGCTTGCGGAAGTCCGATGTTCCTTTTTTCTTTATAATAAAAATCAACGGTACTGCCGAAAGAATAAGCAGAGTGGCATGGCTCAGATACGAGAATCCCATAAAAACTGACGGGATAACAATGCCTGCCATAAGAAGCACGTTTCCGAAAATGCCACCCATCCAGCCTCGGTAATATATATCCTTGCCGTTAAAAATGTAAGATGAATAACAGTATCCCAGAAACAGGAAAATCAAATAAATTAAAACTCCGAGCATATTTTACCTCCATGATATTTCTATATTAAATTATATAAGAAGAGAGATGCGTTGTCAAGTGAAAAAGTGTGCTTAATTCTATTGACTTAGTTATAAAAATCATGCTATAATAGTTTAAAAGAAACTATTGGAGAAGGTTATGAACATATACGAATTTATAAAATCAAGACGAACAATCAGAAAGTTCAGACAGGACGAACTGTCAGTTGAACAACTGAATAAGTATATAGACGCGGCACGTGTTGCACCGTCTGCGGCAAACATTCAGCCGTTGAAATATGTTGTTGTAAAAAGCCGTGAAATGTCAGAAAAAATGTTCCCGCTTGTTAAATGGGCAGGCTATCTTGCACCCGATTATGACCCGAAAGAGGGCGAGCGTCCGACGGCGTATATCGTAGTCTGTGCCGACACTACAATCCGTAAAGCAGGATATGATATGGATATAGGTGCGGCGGTAGAGAATATGATGCTTTGTGCATTGGCAGATAATGTCGGTGCGTGCTGGATGCTGTCAATCGACCGTGACGAAATAAGAAAGTTACTTTCAATAGATGAACATCTTGAAATATCGTGCGTTGTTGCAATGGGTTATCTTGCAGAAACACCGAAAGAGGCATCAGTTGAAAATGGGGACATAAAATATTATCTTGACAAAACAAACACATTATGCGTCCCCAAACGTGGAATGGGCGATGTCATTATAAAGACTGTATGAGGAGACAGATATGGACATAAATAACAGAATACCGCTTATGCAGACACATCTGGATTTTCATACATCGCCTGATGTGGCGGGCATAGGCTCTAAGTTTTCAAAGGAGAATTTTCAGAAAGCACTGAAGCTTGGCAATCTTGACAGCATAACGGTTTTTGCAAAATGCCATCACAGTATGTGCTATTATCCGACAGAGGTCGGAACAATGCATCCCGGTCTTGATTTTGACCTCACAGGTGCAATGATTGATGCGGCGCACGAAATAGGCGTTCGTGCACCTGTTTATATTACAGCCGGATGGTCGCATTATGATTCGATGATGCACCCCGAATGGCGGTCTGTATCAAAGGACGGAAGCTATACTTCAAATGAATGTATGCCTGTAGAGGGCGATAGGGACACATTTAAACCAAACTATTCGTGGTATATGATGTGTCTTAATGACGGTGAGTATGCACAGCATATCTATGAAATAACAGAGGAAATATGCAAACGCTATAAGGTTCTTGACGGTTTGTTTTATGACATATGCTTTATGGAGGAGGCGTGCTTTTGTCCGACCTGCAAAAAGGGTATGAAAGAAATGGGGCTTGACCCCGAAAGCGAAGCTGATGCAAAGAAATACTTAATAATCAAACGTCAGTCGTTTATGACAAAGTGTACTGATATTTTGCGGAAGTATCATCCTGACGCTACTATATATTTCAACTCCGGCGGTGCTGACCCGTATAAGCCTGAATATCACGATTATTCAACGCACTTTGAAATGGAGGACTTGCCGACATCGGAGGGTGACTATAACAAAATCTCGTTGCGTGCAAGATATTTTACAAACAGCGGTAAGAAGTATATAGGTATGACAGGAAAATTCCATTTAGCGTGGGGAGAATTCGGCGGATTCAAACCTAAAGAAGCACTGAAATTCGAGGTAGCCGTTATGGCTATGTACGGTGCAGGTGCATCAATTGGTGACCATATGCACCCTGACGGTGAAATGGAGCTTGAAACATACAGAAATATCGGATTCGCATATGATTACCTGAAAAAAATCGCACCGTATTGCTACGGCGGAAAAACAGTTTGTGATATAGGACTTTATTTGTCGGATGACCGTGAGGCAAACAGCGGAATATCAAATATACTGCTTGAAAACCAGCTTGATTACGGTATAATAAAAGACAACAACTTTTCTGATTATAAACTTGTAATAATCCCTGACGGTGTGGTTTTGGACGATGCGGGACTAAACGCATTAAACACATATATTGCCAATGGCGGTAAGCTTGTTCTGATGGCAGATTCGCTTGTTGAAAACGGAGAGTTTCAGCTTGATTTCGGAGTGAAATACAAAGCAGGTGCAGAATATGACTGCGATTACATCACGCTCAGAGAAAAGCGTGATAACATACCTGATGCACCGATGTTAAACCTTGTTCCGGCACACAGAACGGAAGTTCTGGCAGGCGAGGTTTATGCGGATTTCATAACACCATATTTTAACCGTACATTCAATAGATTCTTCGGACATAAGAACACACCGCATAATAAGGATTCGGAGCGTATGCCGGCAATTGTCAAGAACGGAAATGTTGTGTATATGGCACATTCTCTGGCAAAATCATATGCACGTCACGGCTCGGTGTATCATAAGCGATATTTTATGTATGCATTAAACCTTGTGCTTGACACACCGACAATTGAGGTTTCGGGTATTGGTGCAGAAGGCAGATGCACTGCAATCAATCAGACCGATAACAACCGTTACTGCATAAATCTGGAATATGCAGTACCCGTAAAACGTGGCGAGGCAACAATCATTGAGGATATTATGCCTGTGTATAACATAGCCGTAAAAATGAGAACGGATAAAGAAATCAAACGTGTATATCTTCCGCTTACAGACGAAGAACTTGCGTTTGATTCTGCAGACGGTGAAGTAACATTTACCGTTCCGAAGCTTGAATGTCACACAAGCATCGTCTTGGAGTATTAAACACAAACAAAAAATGAAGGCATTTGGGTGTTTCTCTAAGGGATGTTTAGTGAAATACTCGTAACGGTGCGGAAGTCGGGTGAACAGTTTAGACTGTTCACCCTTTTCCTTTACCTTAAATTTGACCTGTATTTCCTATGTGAGTGAAATATATGTCGATTTGCTGTGTTGCACTTTTCGACCGTTTTTCACTTCGTTCGTGTATAACAATTTTGGATACGAAGGTCAATAATACTTCTGGTGTAAGTTCTTCGATGTGAATATACTTCTTAGCCAGCGCAATGAACCTGTCCGTGTTTGTGGCAGCGGATTTGAGT
>JAFODX010000054.1 GCA_017380475.1 Clostridia bacterium | reverse complement strand
GAGGTTATCGTTCCGGGTTACACATTTATCGCATCTATATCCACTATTATGCTTTCAGGTGCAATCCCTGTATTGGCTGAAATTGATGAATCGCTTACAATTGACGTAACAAAGATTGAAGAACTTATCACTCCCAGAACAAAGGCTATCATGCCTGTACATATGCTTGGCAACCCGTGTAAGCTTGATAAGATTATGGAAATCGCAAAGAAGCACAACTTATATGTAATCGAGGACTGCTGTCAGGCAGTTGGTGCAAGCTATCAGGGCAAGCGTTGCGGTACTCACGGCGATATCGGTGCATTCTCATTAAACATTTTCAAAACAATTTCTACAGGTGACGGCGGTGCTGTTATCACAAACGACGAAAACCTATACGAGAGAGCTTTTGGTTATCACGACCAGGGACACAAGCCCAACCGTACAGGCGTTGAAATCGGCAACAGAAGTATTATCGGTATGAATATGAGAATGAACGAGCTTACAGGTGCTGTAGCACTTGCACAGACAAGAAAGCTTGACGATATACTTACAACATTGCGTAAAAACAAGGCAATGCTCAAAGGTATGCTTGCTGATCTCCCCCACATCTCATTCAGAACAATCAACGACGAGGGCGAGTGTGCAACACTTCTGACAATCCTTTTCGATACAAAAGAGCTTGCTGAAAAGTTCTGTGAAAAGACAGGCGGAAGACCAATCGCATATTCAGGCTGGCACGTATACAACAATATGGAGCAGGTTCTCGGCAAACTTCTCCCCGCAAAGACAATGAACGTAAACGACAGAGTTTATGAGAAACATATGCTTCCGCAGACCGACGATATATTGGAGCGTGCTGTAAACATCAGCGTAGGTGTAGTTGATAAGGGACTTGGTTCAGGTTACGGCATTAACATTCTCTCAACACCCGAAGAAATAAAAACAGTTGCAGAGAACATCAGAGAAATCATACTTGGTCTTTAATTACCTGCAGGAGAAATCAATATGAAGAAAATCAAAGTTGGCATTATAGGAATGGGCTACATCGGCGAAAGCCATATAGAAGCTGTTCGTCGAATAGGTTGCTGTGAGCTTTATGCAGTAGCTGATGTAAACGCAGAGCTCGCAAATAAGAAAGCGGAATATTACGGTGTACAAAAATGCTATTCAAGTGTTGAGGAGCTTTTAAACGACCCCGAAATTGATGCTGTGCATAACTGTACGCCCAATTTCCTGCATCTTGCAATCAATAAAAAAATTATAGAATCGGGAAAGCATCTTCTTTCCGAGAAGCCTTTATGTATGAACTACGAAGAGGCAGCAGAACTTGTGGAACTCAAGAAAAAGTATCCCGACAGTGTAGCTGCAGTTAATTTTAACTACAGATTGAATCCTATGGTTCAGGAGACAAAAAACCGTATAGCTGACGGTGCAATCGGTGATGTAAAAGTCATCACCGGTTCATATCAGCAGGACTGGCTGCTTTATGACACCGACTATAGCTGGAGACTTGAACCCGAGGTTGCAGGCAATTCCTGCGCAATCGCTGATATCGGCTCACATTGGATGGATGCAATTCAGCACGTTACGGGACACAAGATAACCGAGGTTATGGCAGATGTCAAGACAGTAATACCCGTTCGTAAAAAGCCAAAACAGCAGACAGAAACTTTTACAAGCAATGTTCCGACAGAGTTTGATGAGGTTGAGGTGAAGAACGAGGAATACGGCGCAGTTTTATTCCACACTGACAAGGGCGCAACCGGTGTTTATCACGTATCCGAGGTTGCCGCAGGTCACGGTTGCTACTTTAATTTTGAAATTAACGGTTCAGAGGCAACACTTAAGTGGAATCAGGAAGAAAATGACAGATTATGGATGGGTGTACGTGGCGGAGATAACCGTCTTATCATTCGTGACCCTAATGTTATATCTTCCGATGCAAGACCGTACACTGCACTTGCAATGGGTCATCCTGAAGGCTGGAACGATGCATTCAAGGGTAACATATATGCGTTCTACAAGTATATTGAGGACGGATGCAAGGGCGAGCCTGTATTTTCAACACTTGAGCAGGCAGCCTACATTGTTAAATTAACAGAGGCAGTTATCCAGAGTAGTAAAGAAAAGAAATGGATAAGTGTTAAATAAAAAAACGGAGGTAAATAGAAATGAGCAGATTTAAGTATTCAGTAGGTCCATGGAACGTACACGAGGGTGCGGACGCTTACGGTCCCGCAGTACGTGAGACAATTCCTTTTGAGGAAAAAATAAGAGTGTTTAAGGAAATTGGTTTTGATGCCATTCAGTTCCATGATGACGATGCAGTTCCCAACATCAACGACTACACAGAAGCAGAAATAATCGAGGAAGCAAAGAAGGTTAAGGCTCTTCTTGATAAGTACGAGCTTGCAGCAGAGTTCGTTGCTCCGAGACTTTGGTTTGATCCGCATACAACAGACGGCGGTTTCTGTTCAAACAGCGCAGAAGACAGAGAGTATGCAATGTGGAGAGCATACCGTTCAATAGACATAGCTAAGGTTCTTGGCTGTGACAAGATTGTTCTCTGGCTTGCAAGAGAAGGTACACTCTGCTACGAGAGCAAGAGCCCGGTTGAGGCTACAAACCGTCTGATTGATGCAATCAATAAGATGCTTGATTATGACAAGGATATCAAAATCCTTATCGAAACAAAGCCGAACGAGCCGATAGACAGAAGCGTATGCCCGACAATGGGACACTGTATGGCAGTATCAGCTGCAACAAAAGACCCGTCACGTGTAGGCGGTTTGCTTGAGTCAGCACACGCTATGCTTGCAGGACTTGACCCGGCAAGTGAGATAGGCTTTGCTACAGCTATGGGTAAGCTCTGGGGTGTTCACTTAAACGACCAGAACGGCATCAAGTATGACCAGGACAAGAGCTTCGGTGTAGAAAACCTCCGTGCAGCATTCAACCAGATGAAGGTTCTTATGGAAAACGGTTACGGTGAGAACGGTGAATATATCGGTCTTGACGTAAAGGTTATGAGAACACAGAAGCAGGAAGGCAGCTACCAGCACCTTATAAACAGCTTGAAGATAGCAAAAGCTCTTGAAGAAAAAGCAGCACGCTTTGACTATGACTTCCAGAAAAAGTGCGTAGAGGAAAGAGACTACGAGAAGCTTGAAATGTACGTAATGGAGCTTTTAATGGGTATATAACCCATCTACATACATAATAAACCTTAAAACACCGCCGTGAGGCGGTGTTTTAAT
>JAFODX010000053.1 GCA_017380475.1 Clostridia bacterium | reverse complement strand
CCGAAGACCGTCCGATTATGCTTAACACATTAAAGCAGGTTGATAAGCCGGTAATAGCGTTCAAGATTTTTGCAGGCGGTCAGATTTTCATTAATAAGACTGAAGAAGAAATAAGACAGACTGTAAAGGATGTATATGAGGAAGTATTCTCAGCACTTAAGCCCAACGACATCGCTGCAATGGGCGTTTTCCAGAGAGATAACGACCAGATTACTCAGAACATTAAAATGTACGAAGAGTGGTACGCAGAAAAGAATAAATAATTCGCTGAAGATGTTGCAATATGCAACATCTTCTTGTTTTTAAATTTTTTTTAAAAAAAGTATTGACAAACAGAATAAATGGGTGTAAAATGTATTACAATAAATTGCAAAGGAGGAGTAGTCTTATGTTTAAGAAGTATTTTTATTACTTTTATTATTTTGTTAAGGGCTGCCCGTCTTTTGTGATAACCGAGGCATAAATTGTCATCGGAACAAAATTTTCGGACAGTCCGCATTCGTTGTGCATTTTAGTAACAATGAAATGTGGATTTTTTATTTATAAAAATAAATCAGTGTCCTGACAAGAAAGCAGAGGTAATGAAAAATGCAGATGAATTTCCACAGAAAACTCCCGATTCCGCAGGATGTAAAAAAAGAATATGCACTCACAGAGCGTATGGAACAGGTTAAGGCAGAGCGTGACAAAAACATCAAAGCCGTATTTGAGGGTGAGCTTGATAAGTTTCTGCTCGTTATAGGCCCGTGTTCAGCAGACCACAGCGAGCCTGTGCTTGAATATATCTCAAGACTTCGCAAGGTTGAGGATCAGGTATCTGACAAAATTATAATCATACCGAGAATATATACGAATAAACCAAGAACAACAGGACAGGGCTACAAGGGTATGCTTCATCAGCCGGACCCGGAAGAAAAGCCTGATATGTACAAGGGAATCGTTGCTATACGTGACCTTCACCTCTCAGCACTGCGTGACTATGATTTTTCCTGCGCAGACGAGATGCTCTATCCTGAAAACTACCGCTACCTTTCGGATTTGCTTTCATATGTAGCTATCGGTGCACGTTCTGTTGAAAACCAACAGCACCGCTTAACAGCAAGCGGTATTGAAGCACCTGTGGGAATGAAGAACCCGACAGGCGGAGATCTGGGCGTTATGATGAACTCAATCGTTGCCGCTCAGGGAAGCCACACATTCCTATACCGTGGCTGGGAGGTTACAAGCGAGGGCAATCCGTATGCTCACGCAATTCTCCGTGGTTATATCGACTATGCAGGCAGAAATGTTTCAAACTACCATTACGAGGACCTTGTAAGGGTAAAGGAGCTTTACGATAAATCAAATCTCGTTAACCCGTCGGTTATCGTTGATACAAACCATAATAACTCAGGCAAACAGTATCTTGAACAAATCCGTATAGCTAAAGATATCGTACACAGCCGTAATCAGAATGATGACATTAAAAAGCTTGTTAAAGGCCTTATGATTGAAAGCTATATTGAAGACGGTGCACAGAGCGTTGGTGAGCACGTTTTCGGAAAGTCTATCACTGACCCGTGTCTTGGCTGGGAAAAGACAGAACAGCTGATATTCGATATTGCTGATAAGCTATAACTGAGGTGATAGTATGATACGACTTGCACAAATAAAGGATATTCCAAAAATCGGAGACCTGCTCTCGCAGGTTGATATGGTGCATCATCTGGGCAGACCCGATATCTTTAAAATAGGAAGAAAATATTCCGATGCTGAACTTAAAATCCTTTTACAGGACGGCAACAGACCGATTCTTGTCGCTGTCGATGAAGATGATACGGTTATGGGGTATTGCTTCTGTATTTTCCGGCAGCACATTGATGATTCTGTGCTTACGGATATAAAAACGCTCTACATTGACGATCTATGCGTTGACGAAAATCTACGGGGCAGGCATATAGGCAAAGAGCTCTACAATGCCGCTGTGGAATTTGCAAAGGAGAACGGATGCTACAACCTTACCTTAAACGTCTGGAGCTGTAACGAATCGGCTATGAAATTTTATGAATCGTGCGGTCTTGTACCGCAGAAAACCAGTATGGAAATCATACTGTGATTGGGGGAACACTGATGAACGAACTTCAGAAAGCAAGAGAGATAATAAACCGGGTTGACCGTGAAATGGCAGACCTTTTCGAGGAGCGTATGGATGCGGTAAAGCTTGTTACACAGTACAAGAAAGAAAACGGCATACCCGTTGATGATTTCGGCAGAGAAGAAGAAATCATTAAAAAGAACTCCGAAAAAATCAAAAATGATGAATACAAAGCATATTATATAAATTTCCTCAAGAACAACATAAAGCTGTCCAAGGATATGCAACACAAGCTCCTTGAGGGAATGAAAGTCGGATACAGCGGTGTTGCGGGTGCATTTGCCAATATCGCAGCAGAAAAGATTTTCCCTGATGCACAGTGCGTACCGTATTCTGATTTCAAATCGGCGTATGAGGCGTGTGAAAACGGCGAATGTGACTGCGTTGTTCTCCCGATTGAAAACAGCTATAACGGCGATGTCGGCAAAGTGCTTGACCTTGCATTTTTCGGCTCACTTTATATAAACGGTGTGTATGAGGCAGAAATCGTACAGAATCTGCTCGGTGTAAAGGGTGCATCAATTGATGATATCAAAAAAGTTATAAGCCATCCGCAGGCACTCGGACAGTGTGCTGAATTTACAGAAAAACACGGGTTTATAACAGAAGATGCAGTAAACACGGCTGTTGCGGCAAAATCGGTTGCACTCGCAAATGACAAATCGGTTGCGGCAATAGGCAGTGTTGAGGCGGCAGAAAAGTTCGGACTTTCGGTGCTTGCATCGCACATAAACGAAAGCAGTATCAATACCACACGTTTTGCAGTGTTCTCACGCTCACCAAAATCTCCTGCACCCACAGACCAGAGATTTATTATGCTCTTTACGGTTAAGAATGCGGCAGGTTCACTGGGTACGGCAATTTCCGTTATCGGTCAGCATGGGTTCAACCTGCGTGCGCTAAAAAGCCGTCCGACAAAAGAGCTTGTCTGGGACTATTACTTCTATGCCGAGGGCGAAGGCGATATAAACAGTCCCTACGGTATGGCTATGCTTAAAGAACTTGAAAAGTGCTGTGCTCACCTGAAAGTCGTGGGTACTTATGAAAAAGAAAACCACATATAACGAGGAAAAGAAAATGATTATTCCTGTAAAAACACAGACCGGTACATATAACATCTACTTAGAAAGAGGTGCATTGAAAAATGCCGGCGAATACCTTGACCTTAAGAGAAAAGTCCTGATTGTTACGGACACGGGTGTGCCGAAAGAGTATGCCAAAACGGTTGCCGATGCGTGCAGCGATGCGGTTATCGTAACCATTAACGAGGGCGAAAAATCAAAGAATATTGATACATTCAAGTATCTTCTTGAATGTATGGTGGAGAACAATTTCACACGTACCGACTGCGTGGTTGCAGTCGGCGGAGGTGTTGTCGGTGACCTTTCGGGGTTTGTTGCTTCCTCCTATATGCGCGGAGTGGATTTTTACAATATCCCCACCACCGTTCTTTCACAGGTGGATTCTTCAATCGGCGGAAAGACAGCAATTGATTTTTCAGGTATTAAAAACATTGTCGGTGCGTTCTATCCGCCAAAGGCAGTTATAATTGATGCCGACACTCTAAAAACACTCCCCCGCCGTCAGATTTCAAACGGACTGGCTGAGTCGGTGAAGATGTCGCTCACAAGCGATTCCGAGCTCTTTGAAATCTTTGAAAATGGCGATATTTATGAAAACATCGATACAATAATAGAGCGTTCACTGCGTATAAAGAAATATGTGGTTGAGGAGGACGAAAAGGAATCGGGACTTCGGAAAATCCTGAATTTCGGACACACACTTGCCCACGCCGTTGAATCGGTTAACGAGCTTGAAAAATACTATCACGGCGAATGTGTGGCTATCGGAATGATACCGATGTGTGATGAAAGCGTGCAAAAAAGGCTTGTTCCGATTCTGGAAAAGCTTGGTCTGCCGACAGAGTGTGAATACAGTGCAGATGAGCTTTCAGAAATTTGCCGACACGATAAGAAAGCATCGGGTGATGATATAACAGTTGTATATGTACCCGAAATCGGCAGTTACAAGCTTCGGAAAATGCCGTTTGCTGAATTTGAAAAACTTGTTAAGGAGACTCTTGCAAAATGAAGAATGTTTTTGGAAACAATGTGAGTATCACGGTTTTTGGCGAAAGCCACGGGCCTGCTATAGGTGTTGTTATTGACGGACTTGCACCGGGACTTACGGTTGATACTGATTATATAAATAAGCTTCTCACTTTAAGACGTCCGTCGGGTGCAATTTCCACACCAAGACAGGAGCAGGACGAGTTTGTTATAGAAAGCGGTGTTTTTAATGGCAGAACAACCGGTACACCGTTGTGCATACTTATCCCCAACGAGGATACACGGTCAAAGGACTATTCCGCTACACGCAATCTTCTGAGACCGTCGCACGCAGATTATACTGCCGAATGCAAGTATCACGGGTATCAGGACTATCGGGGAGGCGGACATTTCAGCGGTCGCATCACGGCGGCTCTGGTTGCCGCAGGCGGTATTGTTATGCCTGCACTTAACAAAAAAGGTATTAAAATCGGAACACATATAAAAAGATGCGCAGGAATATCAGATATTGATTTTTCAGATGCAATCAATGCAGAAATCGAAAGCCTTTACGAAAAGGATTTTGCCGTGTTGGACGATGCGGTTAAGGAAAAAATGACAGAGGCTATACTCACTGCAAAAAAAGACGGCAACAGTGTCGGCGGAGTTTTAGAAACTGCCGTAACAGGGCTCGATTCGGGACTTGGCGAGCCGATGTTTGACTCTGTTGAGAGTGTACTTTCACACGCACTGTTCTCAATTCCTGCAATTAAGGGTGTTGAGTTTGGGGCAGGGTTTGCAATTGCCGATATGACAGGCAAGGAAGCTAATGATGAGTTCTGTAACAACAACGGTAAAATATGCACCGTGACCAACAACGCAGGAGGAATTAACGGCGGTATAACAAACGGAATGCCCGTTATTTTCAGATGTGCAGTGCGTCCTACCCCGACATTGGGAACTCAACAGAATACCGTAAATATAGAAACAGGCGAAAATACAGTTTTGCAGTCAAAAGGACGGCATGACCCGTGTATTGTTCACAGAGCACGCATAGTTGTTGACTGTGTGACCGCACTCGCATTATGCGATATTCTTGCAGGCAGATACGGAACAGACTGGCTCGGAGAATGATTTATGAAAGTTACTATAGAAAAATCAACGGCGTCGGGCAGGATTTTTGCACCGCCGTCTAAAAGTATGGCACACCGACTGCTTATATGCGGTGCTTTATCGGAAAACTCCGTTATTTCTGATCTGTCCGAATCAAAGGACATACTTGCAACAATCGGGTGTCTGAAGAATATGGGTGCAACGATTGATTCTGACGGTGATACAGTAAAAATCGGAGGCATAAACCCACAGAATATCAACGGTGAAACAGAGCTTTTCTGTAACGAAAGCGGAAGCACACTGCGGTTTCTGATTCCTGTTTGTATGATGTCGGGCAAAAAAATCACACTGACAGGCAGTTCACGGCTTTTTGAAAGACCGTTGTCTGTTTATGAAGAAATCTGCAAAGAACAGAATATTGAATTCATAAAAAGCGCAAATTCGGTTACGGTCTGCGGCAAGCTCAAATCAGGCGATTTTACTGTTGCAGGCGATATTTCAAGCCAGTTTATCACAGGTCTGCTGTTTGTTCTGCCTTTGCTTTATGGTGACAGTACGCTGACGGTTACGGGCAATTTTGAGAGTGCGTCATACGTTGACCTGACACTTGATGCAATGAAAAGCTTTGGCGTCGGGATAGTCCGCAAAGACAACGTGTTCTACATAAAAGGGAATCAGAAATATCAGAACACGGCTATTTCTGTTGAGGGCGATTATTCAAATGCGGCATTCCTTGATGCATTTAATGTCATCGGCGGAAATGTTTCCATCAGCGGTCTTAAAAGTGACAGTCTGCAGGGCGACAGAGTTTATTCTGATATGTTTAAAGGACTTACAGACGGACAAAAATGCTTTGATTTATCGGATTGCCCCGACCTTGCACCCGTTATGTTCGCTATGTCAGCGTATACGGGCGGTGCAGAGTTTACGGGTACGGCGAGACTTAAAATCAAGGAAAGTGACCGTGCACAAGCAATGGCGGAGGAACTTGCAAAGTTTGGTATAAAGGTTACGGTTAATGAAAATTCGGTAACCATCCACAACGGAAGTCTTAAAACGCCTGATTGTGTGCTATATGGGCATAACGACCACAGAATTGTAATGGCACTGTCGCTGTTATGTTCTGTAACGGGCGGTGAAATTGACGGTGCGGAAGCCGTTTCAAAAAGCTATCCTGACTTTTTCAGACAAATTTCACAGCTTGGAATAATAATAAAGGACTGATAAAAATGAAAATAGATAAAGATAAAAAATTCCTTATAGTAGGACTCGGTCTTCTGGGCGGTTGCTACGCAATGGCACTTAAGAAAAAGGGCTTTTATGTTACTGCAATAACAAAGGAGCAAGCTGACATCGACTATGCACTTGCCGAAAAGCTCATTGACAACGGCAGTACGGAAGTCAGCGAGGCACTTATCAAAGAAGCGGATATTATCGTTTTCGCACTCTACCCCCATACTTTCGTTGAGTGGATAAAAAATTACGGAAATCTTATTGCAGAGGGTACAGTTATTACCGATGTAACAGGCGTAAAGGGATGTATCGTTTATGAGATACAGTCGCTGTTAAAACCGGGTGTTGAGTTTATTTCCGCACACCCGATGGCAGGACGTGAAGTGAGCGGTGTAAAAAACGCTGACGATTCAATATTTAAGGATGCAAACTATATCGTTGTGCCGACTGATAAGAATACATTCGGTGCAATTGAAACCTGCAAGGAGCTTGGTGAAATACTCGGTTTTGCACGCATTTCTGTGCTTAACCCCGAAAAGCACGATGAAATGATTGCGTTTTTGTCACAGCTTACGCACTGTATCGCAGTGTCTTTGATGTGTGCAAACGATAACCCCGGACTTGTGCTTTACACAGGCGACTCGTTCCGTGACCTTACTCGTATAGCACGCATAAACGACGAAATGTGGAGCGAGCTTTTCCTCTCTAACCGTGATGCACTGCTGAAGGAAATGGAGAAATATAAACGCACCTTTGACAAACTGTATGAGTGCGTTAAAAATAATGACAAGGAAGAAATGAGAAGTATGATGCGCATTTCTACCGAACGCAGAAACGAGTTTAATAAAAAAGCATAAACAAAAAATCCGGTAAAACTCAAAGTTCTACCGGATTTTTTGTTGATTAAAATTACTTTTCAAATTTTATTTCGAACTGTATTCCTTTGTTTCTGACGGAACAAATGTAAAACGTGCAATGTTACCGTCCTTTGTTACATTTGTAAAGCCTGTCTGGTCTGCAACGCTGTAGCCGTCGGGAACATATACGCTTACAGTGTATTCATCATTTGCAACAAGGTCTGATGTGATTTTGATTGTGTTGCCGTCAAATGTCATATCCTTGATTTCTG
>JAFODX010000052.1 GCA_017380475.1 Clostridia bacterium | reverse complement strand
CAGACCCGTAAGCAGTGTTACGATTGAAAACACTCTGCCCGTGCCGGTGCCTGCAATAACTGCACATACTATTATTACAGGCGAAAGTTTTTTAAACCTCGGCTCGATACATGAATACGCAACCGTAAAGCCGAGTATAAAATCAGGTACCAGTCCTGATATGCTCATAATGGGATAAAACACATTCTGTATTATATAAAGAATAAAAACCCATAAAGCAAGCTTTATTTTATTCATTTGAGGGTTTCCTTTCTTATTTGTTTCCTACTATCACAAGCACGTGCCGTAATTCCGAAAAGTCCACTGCAGGGTCGATTTCTGCATAGTTAAGCGTTCCTGCACTGTTGGCTGATACTCTCACAACCGTACCTATTACAAGACCTGACGGATACATTCCGCCGCTGCCGGAGGTTTCGATTATGTCGCCGACAATAACAGGTGTGTCACGGTCAAGGAACGACAGCTTGCATTTATGCTTCTTCGCAAACTCGTCATCACCCTCAACCAGTCCTGTTCCCTCTGTTCTTGAAACCTTTATTCCCGTTACCGAGGATTTATCAAGGATTGTTGTTACTATTGAATAACCCGGTCCTGCTTCTGTGACTGTACCCACAACACCCTCGGGTGTTATAACTGCACAGCCTTCACGCACACCGCTTACCGTACCCTTGTTGAGTTCTATCGTCTGATACCAGCCGTTCTGCGATGACGATATAACAGACGCCGCAACCGAAACAAACTCATCTGATGAGTCTTTTAAATCAAGAAGCTCTTTAAGACGCTCGTTTTCTTTTTTGTATGCACTTGTGTCACGTGCTTCCTGTTTCAGCTTTATGTTTTCTGTCTCAAGTCGCTTGTTATCCTCTTTATATGCACGCATATCCCATACAAAATCACGTGTATTTTCAAGCGAATGTGCAATGTATGAAAAACCGTTCTTTACAGGCGATGCTACAGTGTTAACCACCGTTGTTACGGGGTTGAAACCTGCAAAATGCTCAAATACAAAGCAACCTGCAGAGATTGCGGCTATTACTATTACGGTTGTTTTCCAGTTTTTAGAAAAGAAATTCATTTAACTGTTCCTTTCACTGACTTTAGTTTATACCTCTCTTCGGACGCTCAAGCAAAGCTTTTATATTATCAAGTGCCTTACCTGTTCCCACCGCTACACAGTCAAGCGGATATTCTGCTACGTGTGCAGGAATCTTTGTTACGGTTGTCAGGAGTCGGTCAAGACCCTTTATAAGTGCTCCGCCACCGGTGAGCATTATTCCACGCTCCATTACGTCTGCGGCAAGTTCGGGCGGTGTGTGTTCAAGCGTGAGTTTTACTGCTTCAAGTATCTCACGCATATTCTCGTTCATCGCCTCACGTATCTGACTCTCACGTATCTGAACAGTTTTGGGGAGTCCCGTTCTTACATCTCTGCCACGTACTTCAAAAACCTCATCGTCATCATCTTCATATGCTGAACCGATGGCGAATTTAATTTCCTCTGCCATCTTATCGCCTACGTTTATTTCAACATTCTTTTTTAAGTAGTTTATGATTGCCGTGTCAAACGCATCGCCTGCTATTCTGATTGAGCGTGACGATACAATTCCACCCATCGAAATAACTGCAACCTCTGTTGTTCCGCCGCCTATATCCATTACCATACTGCCTGTTGCACGGTTAACCGGGAGACCTGCACCGATTGCTGCCGCCATCGGTTCTTCAATCAGTGCAACCTCTTTTGCGCCTGCCTGCATCACTGCCTCCTCAACTGCACGGCGTTCAACTTCCGTTATGCCTGAGGGGATACATACAACTACTCTGGGCTTCATAATGCCGACTACGTTCGCCTTGCGTATGAAATGCTTTATCATTGCCTGAGTTATGTCAAAATCCGCAATTACTCCGTCTTTCATCGGACGTATCACTATTATATTGTCCGGTGTTCTGCCTATCATATGGTTGGCTTCACTGCCTACTGCCACTATTTTACCGCTGTAACGGTCTATTGCAACGACAGACGGTTCACGTATCACGATTCCCTTTCCTTTTACGTATATAAGTGTGTTAGCTGTGCCAAGGTCAATTGCCACATCCTTTGTCATTATACCCATTAGTTGTTTCCTCCCAATTCTATTACATCAGTTTAAAATCAAATTCCGTTTCAAGAACGTTTGCAAGCTCGCTTACGGGCAAGCCGACTACATTGAAATAATCGCCCACTATATGGCTTACGAGCATTGCACCAAGCCCCTGTATACCATAACTTCCTGCTTTATCCATACATTCATCCGTGCGGATATATCTATCAATCTTTTCATCGTCAAGCTCTCTGAAAACGACCTCCGTTGAAACGTCTTTGCAAACCGTAAAAGCATCAGACAGACGCATTACGCAGAAGCCTGTATATACATTATGCGAGCTTCCTGAAAGTAATCTGAGCATACGCTTTGCATCTTCTTTATCCTGAGGCTTGCCCAGAATTTTGCCGTCCTTTACAACTATAGTATCAGCGGATATTATCACCGCATCTTTGTTATCTATTACAGTCTTTGCCACTGCCGCCGCTTTTAAGAGTGCAAGCTCCTGAACGTATATTCCGGGCGGTACTGACGAATCCACGGATTCTTCGTCGGCCTCTGATACAACCACCCGAAAATCCAGACCCATATTCGCCATAAGCTCACGGCGTCTTGGTGATGCCGAAGCGAGAATTATTTCTGACATAGTTTTCCCTTTCGTGTTCTTTTTATTGCGGTCACAGAACGCCACGCTTCAAGTGACCTCTTGTGAATGTGTTTTCAGGCATTGCAGGTTGCCTGATGCCCGCAAGTGCATTTTTGTATGCAGTGACCACCGTTTCACATTCATCAGGTGATTCAACGGTGAAGTTCAGCCGTATGCAATCAACCTTTGCTTTTCTTATTTCATCTGTCATATCTGCAGTATAAATCGGTTTTGAGTTTAACAAGAGCGCTCTGCAATCCTTCTGGCAGATTATCGGAAACTTCATTCCTTTTCTGTCCCTTAACTGGTAAAGGTCTTTGCCGTTCTGGCATTTGCCCATAGCTTTAACGGGACAGTTTTTCATAATCATAAGCGGAAGATGCCCGTAACCGATTATTTCGGTTTGTATCCCGTCTGTGTGTTCTGCCACCGTTCTGATTTCGGTTAAATTAAGTTCGGGCGACAGAGTTACGCACTCAAGATTCTTATATTCCTTAACAGAGAGTGAATTATAAATATTCAGACGCCACTCACCGTATTTTGCTCTTTCTTTATATTTATAAATGTCTGCAGGCGAGGATGCTGAAACGCTTTCGGTTTTTACCTCCTCATCTGTGAATATATCAGACATCACAGAAACAATTTCTGTATCACCGCAAACCATCAGCAATTTCTCTGCCACATCAGGGGACGCATATATTCTTTTTGCTCCGCCTGCCTTTATAACCGCCTTGCCCTGACTCTCGGTTCTTACGCCTGCAGTAAGATACAGCTTTTGTCCGGTTGTTTTTTCATCAAAATCAATGGGCATTTCCTTGATTTGTTTTTCGTCGGTCAATACCAACTCTGCTGTAAGCATATCGCAGACCGTTCTGCGTGCTTCGTTTATTTCTTTTATGGGGACAGTAATTCCCTCTTCTGCATCAACAGTGACCGACGATGCATAAAAAGGAGTGTCGCCAAGTTTTTTCAACTGTTCCGCTATACGTGATTTATCAAGCGGACGGTTTATCGCACGCTCTGCCGGAACTTTTCCCTCTGCCGATGCACATACTCCGTTTTGAAGGCATACGGTAACACGGAACACGTCACCGTCATTAAGGGACGCATATATGTCCACAGGAATTTTTTGTGTATGCTTTCCTTCGGCTCGCAGTTTTGCCTCATCAGTAAAAGTACTGCCCGAATTATTTGCAGGATTTTTGTGTGACATCATTTCTCTGCCAAGCTTTTTGGTGAGGTATCCGTCAGTAAAGCCTGAACGTGAAAATGCGTTTTTAAGCTCTGCCATATCTTCATCGGTTACTGCACCGTTACTGTCAAGATATTTTCTGTACACTCCCACTACCGCACTCACATATTCTGCACTTTTGAGCCTGCCCTCTATTTTAAGAGATGCCACGCCTGCTTTTCTGAGCTTGTCCAGATGCTTTATAAGCGCCATATCCTTCGGACTCAGAATGTATCCGCTCCCGCAGATTTTCTCTCCCTCCGTAAGCTCATACGGCAAACGGCAGGGTTGGGCACATCTGCCACGGTTACCGCTTCTTCCGCCAAGGATACTTGACATAAGACACTGCCCAGAATAGCAAACGCATATCGCACCGTGCACAAACACTTCGATTTCTGCTTTTGCGTTTTTTGCAATGTGTTCTATTTCGTCAAGCGATAGCTCCCGGGCAAGCACCACACGTGAAAAGCCCTTCTTTTCAAGGTATCTTACACCCTCAAGAGAAGTTACTGTCATCTGCGTGCTGGCATGAAGCTCCATATCCGGCAACACTTTTCTGATATGTCCGGCAAAGCCGATGTCCTGTATTATCAGTGCATCAACACCGCATTTTGCGGCAAGTACCGCTGTAGAAACAGCTTCACCAAGTTCTGTTTCTTTTATAAGCGTGTTTATGGCACAGTGTACCTTTACACCGTAGGTATGTGCAAAGGCAACTGCCTCACGCATCTCGTCTTCTGTGAAGTTGCCTGCCCCTGCACGTGCAGAGAACGCAGTCGCTCCCAGGTATACTGCATCTGCCCCCGACACTACTGCGGCTTTAAGCTCACGCAGTCCGCCTGCAGGTGAGAGAAGCTCCATTCCGTTTTTCATATGTTATTTACTCTCAAGCATATCAAGTAATTCTTTTTCTCTTATAGCGAACTCGCCACGCTGTTGCTTAAGACGGCTTTCCATAAGACGTATCTGTCCCTCAAGGAATTTTACTTTTTCCTCTGTTTCATCAAACATTTTTTCTGCAAGTGCCGCTTCAGACCTGAGTTCTTCTATCTTTTCAGCCGCATTGCCGCCGTCTTTGCGGAGTTCTCTGAGCTCTGCCTCAAGCTGTTTGTTTTTTGCTATTATCTCTGATATATTCTGCACCGGGTTTGTGCTGTCAAGAAGTTTAAAATATTCGTCGCATATGTTAAGTGCGGCAAGCACCAACGGTTTTTCACCCATTACGTGTGTGCCCTCGTTAATGACAAGCTTTACTTTCTCGTTAACATAGTCACAGAGTCGCTTTAAGTAACCTTCCTCTTCTTCGGCTACTACTGTATATACTCTTGAGTTAATCGTTATATTGATTCTGTTCATTATTTTATTTCTCCTTTCCCGGCTATTATGCTTGTGTTTCTTTCTATATAATCATCTATCTCCACACTGCCGAAATTATCAACACGCTTTCCGTCCATATAGAACTGGACACGTGCAAGCATCTGCAGTTCGGTAAGCGAATTTACTATGGAATAGATAACCATTTTCTCGTGCTCCGGTGTTCCGGAGTTGTCAGTGAGGAAGTTTGATTTAAAGTTGAGATAACAGATGTTTTCCTGCACCTCGACCGAAACAAGAACTGTTTTCTTTGATAAAAGTGTTTTTAGCTTCTTATCTTTTGTACCTTTTATGAGCTCGTTTATTATATACTGCTCTATCGGTTGCTGGTCAGTTATTTTTATTGTACGTTTTTCGCACACGAGCTTTTTGCCTGTGCTGTCGGCAAAATACAGACCAACCTCACGCATTTCACTTCTGTATTCCTCAGTTTCAAGGTTTATGTCAGATGCAGATATATACTCAAGCGGTTTACCGTCCTTATCCTTTACAGGCTCACCGTTAACCAGAACCCTGACTCTTGAAACGTGTGCAGTTGAACACAGTGTTTTTACAACCGCATACACATTAAGTACATTTCTTGACGGGTCATCCGAAAGGAACTTGTCAGAAAAGTAAACCGTAAGGAAACCTCCGCCTGAAAGCTCTATTCCGTTTATCTCGGTGTCTCTTGGCATTATCGCACCAAGCTTTCCGCCCGTCGGGCCTTTGCGCAGCATTTCAAGTGCGCTTCTTATAAGCTCGTCTTCGTCTTTGTATCTGATTTTATGTGTGCTTGAAACAATACCTGTTCCGTCTTCGTTTATGAAATACAAATCAAAGTTTATCTTTTCGGTTGTTCTGTCGTAGCTTATAAACACCGCACATATAACCGCTATTGTCAGAGCAAGAACAGCCGATACAATAACTATAAGCTTTTTTCGGGTCATTTATATCATTCCTTTCCGGGCTCTGTTACAGGCAGTTTCATAGTGAACACGCTTCCGCCCGTTTGTGCGTCTGTAACCTCAATCGTTCCGTTGTGCAAAAGAACAGCCTCTTTTGTTATTGCAAGGCCTAATCCGGTTCCGCCCGTGTCACGTGCACGTGAATCGTCAAGACGGTAGAATCGGTCGAACACCTTAAGCTTTTCACCGTCCGGGATTCCCGGTCCGTCGTCTTCTACTTCTATTATGCACAATTCCGACTCATATTTAACACGTGTTTTTACGTGTCCGCCGTCGGGGGTGTAGTTTATAGCATTTACTACTATGTTATAAACACACTCGTAAATCTTATCATAATCAAGCTCTATAATTCTTGCCTCTATATCAGAAGATTCATATACAAGCTCAATATCCTTTTCATGGGCTATCTTTCTGAGACTTTCAACAACACCTTCGCAGAGTGCCGATACATCGACCTTGCTCAGATTCATATCTGCACCAGAATCAAGACGGCTCAGGGTCAGAAGTCTGTTTATTATACGTGTGAGACGGTCTATCTCCTCTGACATATCGTTCAGAAATTCACGGATTGTGTCCATATCCGGATTTTCTGCCTGAACAAGACTGTCACACAACAGCTTTATTCCTGCCATCGGTGTTTTGAGCTCGTGCGATACGTCCGAGACAAAATTCTTTCGCTTCTCTTCAAGTGCATTAAGCTCATCACACATAAAGTTAAGAGCCTGTCCCATCTCCGCCATTTCACGCACTCCGCTGATTTTCGCTCTCTTCGTGAAATCGCCCCGTGATATTGCACGTGCTACTTCTGTAAACTCCGCAATCGGATGGGTTATGATATAGCTTATGCCTATGCTTATAAGCACAATTACAAACAGTAACAGTAAAGAGAACACCAGAAGGCTCGCTTTTATAGTGCCTATAGTGTCTGTAACAGATGACAGGTTCTCTGCCAGATATACACCGCCTATTACTTCGCCGTTAAATTCAATCGGTACTGCAACAGCAAGCGTACTTCCGTTGTCGGCTTCAAAAACAGTGTCTGCCTGCTCACCGTCAATCGCACGCTTTATAACGTCACGCATAAACACCTTGCCCGTCATATTCGCCGCACGGTGGTTGTCATAAAGTACGGTATATGATGTGTTGGTCACAACACCGCGTATGCTTGTACCGGCAAGCAGTCTGTCTGTTGTGTCTTCAAGACGCAGATACATTACACGGTCATCGTTTGCATCCCACACAGCCGATGCCGACTGCGATATAATGTTAGCTTTTGCATAAAGCTTCATCGTCTTTTCCGAGTACAGATTCTCTGAAAGTATGCCGATATTATACACAGCCATCAAAAGCAATGTTATAAGCGTAACTGCAAGATACGTCGTAATCATTGCGAATCTGATTGAATGTGCGTGTGAATATGCCTTACTCCTTTTTATAAAGGACAACAGTTTTTCTTTAACAGCCTTAGCTTTGCTCCACCTTGTAGTAATATCCAACACCCCATTTAGTCTTCAAGTATTTCGGCTCTGCCGGATTGTCTTCTATCTTCTCACGCAAACGCCGCATATGCACGTCGATTGTTCTTTCCTCACTCGGATATCCGATTCCCCATAGTATATCAAGCAGATTTTCACGTGTGTATACCTTGTCCGGGTTCTTTAAAAACAGTTCGAGCAGGTCAAACTCCTTGCCCGTAAGCTCAACTATTCCGTCAAGAACCATTGCACGGCGGAAGTTATAGTCAAGAGTAATATCTCCCGATACCATCGTTTTACTGCTGTCACCTTTCGGCTCAGGTGTTACACGGCGCAATATAGCCTTTATACGTGCCTCAACCTCACGGACATT
>JAFODX010000051.1 GCA_017380475.1 Clostridia bacterium | reverse complement strand
ATCTTATCAATCAGGCGGTAACGATGCTTACCTCGGAAAACCTGAGAAACATATGTATTTCCACGCCGGATGATGAGCTTACAGGGAAATATCTTGTAGCGTTGAAGTGGTTACTGCCAAGAGATGTATCATTAAACACCGGAATTTCCACATATAACGTGTACCTGCCGTCGGACAAGCAGGATAAAATTGTCTTCCACGGTACGGTTAAAGGTAAGAATAATATTACCGATGAAGCAATCGAAGCACGTGATAACTGTATATACATAGATTTAGAAAAATTCGATTTTTCCGCAGTTGCAACATCGAGCCTGTTCAAGTTCGATATAAAAGACTTGCGCAATGCATATGCGAAGTACAAAATATCTTCTATGAGCGCATTTTTGGACTGGTTTGCACTGACTCAGAATGTAACATTCAGCGGTATAGGCGGAAAGCTTCTTAAGTTTAAACGAACAGCCGGCCCTGAAGCGTTTGTAATCCGGGCAAAAGAACTTTTTGCTGAGATAGATAGCAAGGCTATGCAAAATGTGCGTTTCGAGATTGCAAAAGTTATGTATGATAATATCGACTTATTTGAAGATGAAGTTGAAAAGATTACTGACATTTATGTGGATAGCTGTATTTTCCGTTTATGTAGAGGAGAACTCTATGACATTGAGTCAATATTCCCGGACGGTAAATCAGCACAACGCCAGAAGAATGTCATTCTCAATAATCTGGATAAATATATGGACTGTATCTGCGATAATTTTGATACTATGGGCGAAAGAAACAGAGTGCTTGTTCTGGGCTTTCTTGCAAAGTTGAAACACAGTGCTGTGTTCGATAGCTGGGCACATATGTTTAAAGGTAAACGGAAATACATATCCGTTATAACTGAACTTGCTATAGACCATCTTGTAACAGGTTATGGAGCGAATATGTTCTCTGTGCCGGAGGGATGGATACCGGAAGAGCTTTATGAGCTTATTGCATATGTACATTCCTCAACATCAGACAAGCAGTTGTCCATGGGCTGTGTTAAGTATATAACAGAGCATGACGATATTGACTGGAATTTGTACGGGGTAACAATCACGCAAAGAAAGAAGCTTCCGCAGGAGACAGAAGAGGATTCAAAAAACATAAAACGGCTACTTACCCGTGTTGGTTATGAACCGTTCAGGCGAGCTACATATGCGACAATTAAGCGTGATATTATGGCGAACGTTGAAGAGAACCCGTCACCATATATGATATCAAGACTACTAAGTGCATTTTATATGTGGCAGGGTGCATATGGCGACCAACGTGAGGCGCAACGTCTTGCAAAGAAAATAAAGCGTTTGATTCTTGAGTTGAGAGACAAAGAACCGCAGTGCTATAACTATATGATAGCAAAGCTTGGAATAGAGATAATAGAGTCGCAAGGACATTATCACGAGGAGATTATAAGCACCGAGACGATGCCGGATAGTTTCTGGAACTGGTTTGCGATAGGAGCAAAGCGCAGTAAGCGTGATGACAAGAAAATGCTTTCATACATCAGGATATATGAAGCGAACAAAATGCGGTTGTCCAGACTTAGTATAAAAAACGAATTAAGAAACATATTTAAAGACGAGAATTGAAAGGAATGAAAATTATGAAAAGCATATTAAAAAAACTTGTAATAACAGTGTGTGCTATGTCTGTAACACTTACAGTAGCCGCAACTGCTGTATTGGCTACAAGAGAAGCACCAAGAAGTGGCCCTAATGACAATACATCTGTCACAGATACAGTGCGAGACAATGATAATTCAGACAGAGAAGTCACAGCAGGTAAAGACACCGCAACAGAATCCGATAATGTAACAACACAGGCAGAAAATAAGACCGTATCTTCGAAGAAATACCTCACAAAGTGGGGCGGTTTCTGGTGGTTCCTGCTTTCGGTTATCGTAAACTTTGTAGTATGTTGTTGGGTAAGCAACCGTTTCTACAGACTTGCAAAGCGTAACACTCAGGGCTCAGCAGAAATCCGTGCTTTGCGTAAGGATATAGAAGAAAAATTTGCATCAACCCTTGTTGATATAAACGAGCCGATGACTGAGGTTGTGAACCGAAATGAGAACTATGCAATGCATGATGAAGGCATGGAAATGCCTGAACGCAGACAGAGCGTAGAAATCAATGAAGAAGAGCGTGAAATTCTCGGAAGATGGGATATGAAAAGAACGGCAGAAAGAGAATCAAATACGGCATCGGAAGATACATATGAAATGAGACGTCCGATGGCGAGAATTCAGTTCGAGGATGAAATGGACGAAAGCGAAGAAATTTTGGAGTCAAAGACAAGTAAAACAAAAAACATCCTTAACAACATCTTCTCGGCTGAAGACTAATAACCGGCGCATCTTCAGTTTTTCCGACAACTTGTGTGAAACTAATAGAAAACAAAGGAGAACACCTATGGGAACGATATTCAACATTCAGAAATTTTCAATAAACGACGGTCCCGGAATAAGAACAACGGTTTTCATGAAAGGCT
>JAFODX010000050.1 GCA_017380475.1 Clostridia bacterium | reverse complement strand
GAGGCGGAAATGGTATCGTCCACCAACGAGAAAACGGAGAAAAAAGACGGAAAGAAAGAAGAAAAATCAGTAGTGGAGAACACCGCATATTTCGAGGATGCAAAACAGAACCGTGAATCGGCACGTTCTGCTGCGATGGAGGCACTTAAAGCTACCACGCAGGACGAAACAGTAGATGAGGCGACCCGTACATTAGCAGGTGAAAAGCTTGTAAAATGTGCAGAGAATATGGAGCTTGAAAACACTATCGAAAGCGTTGCAGGTGCAAAAGGATTCCCCGAGGTTTGTGCATACATAAACGAGGATGCAGCGGTAATAACCGTTCGTGCATCGGGACTTGACCAGACCAAAACAGCTACACTTTGCGAAATTGTGACCGAAACTGCAAATATCGGTATGGATAAGGTGAAGATTATTGAAGTAAAATAAAATAAAAGCTGTTGCCACTGCAACAGCTTTTATTTTATCTTCTGTTTCTTCTTCTGTACCGTCTTTCACGGGGGTCTCTGCCGTATTCGTTAGTGCCCTCCTCACCTTGTGTGAGCATAAAACAGTATGACACTACTGTTCCGACAACAGGGAAAAGGTTAAGCCAGAGCCATTTGCCCGTTCTTCCGATGTCGTGCCAGCGTCTGGCAAGAACTGCGAGTGTCGGGCAGATTGTTATAATAATATATATCAGAAACAGCGTTGTCGCAAGCGTCTGATACTGTTCTCCTGCATTGAGATAGAAATATCCGAGCGCAAAAAGGAGAATTGCGTTTACTATATTATAGCCCCAGAACTCCATTCTGGTTGAACGTCCGCCAAACGTTGCATATTTTGTAAAACAAATAAAATATGAACCCATTTCGTTTTCCTTTCTTATAGCCAGCCGTCTATACGTTTTGTGAACGCAGGCGAGCCTATATCATAATTAAGATGTCCCGTGTCGTAAAAGCATTCTTTTGTGAACTCGTCCTCAAGGTTTAAAACCTCAACATTATATTTTTCAAAAACCGCATCAGCTTTTGCGTGCACGTCTTTTACAAGCTGTGGCTTTTCAAAAGTCGGATTCCACGGCATATGCACTGCTCTTATACGGATATCGTTTTTGTTGCAGTATTTTATGATTTTCTCAAGTGCATCAAGGTTTTCGGAATAATCGTCTATCGGTTTTGAGAAGAATTCCTTTTCATAGTCTTTGAGTTTCTTTTTCAGTGCAGTATCAGAAACACGGCCGTGATAAATTGCCTTTTCCTGATATGAATACTTCATCGGCGGTACACTTTCACCGTTTATGAATCTTTCGAAGCATCCCGTTACAAGCGGATAAAATCTGTCACGCTCAAAATATGCATACGGCTGATACCATTTTTTGTGCCATATATATGTGGGGTTCGTTTCAAAATCGTCATAGAGCGTGAGATAGTTAAGACCGATAACAAGCTCCGAGCCGATATTTACATACCCCTCATCAATCATTTCCCAGAGGTCGGTAACAACGCCATAGTCAAGACCGCAGTTTATATAACCCGACGTGCTTTCGGACTCCTGATACGCTGAAATCACAACTGAATTTCCGAAAAATACCTTGTCCCAGACCTTTTCGGGATGGTCAAACTGCGTTTTTTCGAAATCGTTCTTGACAAAGATATTGCTGTTCGTTATGAAGTTGTTATGTGCCGAATAGTAATCTGCCGTAAAAAACGCAGCAAGCAGAATAACGGCAAGCAGTATCTTAAACGCCTTCTTCATTTCATTTTCCTTTCAGAGTATATTAGCTTATAAATCCACGCATAATCTCAAAAAACTGGTCAGGTGTAACGGTAAATAAAAGAGTATTCACTGCAAACAGGAAGTTTACGATAATGCAACGCAGAACGAAAACAACCTTTTTTGTTTTGCGTTTATCCACGCCTGTAAGTCCGAACAGATTTTCAAGTCCGAGACATAATCCGTTATACACGCCTCCGACGATATACGGCAGTGAAAAACCGTGCCACATTTCCATAACAAACATAGTTGCAAATCCGACACAAGCCGAAGCAACACGTCCGAGCCGTTTTCCGTTAAGCACCACAAATATATGCTCACGTACCCAGTCAGAAAGTGTAATATGCCAGTTACGCCAGAACACCGTAAATGACGGAGCACTTAACGGTTTTCTGAAGTTTTCGGGCACTGTAAATCCCATTGCAGAGCCCGTTGCAATTGCAATATCACTGTAGCCTGAAAGGTCAAGCCAGACAGTGATATAGCTTAACACTATAATTGCAAGGCTTAAATACCACGTAAGCTCCATATCAAGGATATGATTAAATACTGTTGATACAAACCACAGCACAACCATTTTCTTGAACATACCGAGAATGAACCGCTTAACGTATTTGATGAAATCGTCAAAAGTGAGTTTTTTCGGGTTCGTATAGACACGAAGCCAGTCACGGTATCTGAAAATCGGTCCTGCAGTGAATGTGGGGAAGAACAGTATGTAGTTTGCATACGTAAAAAACGGTATATCCATTTCTGTGTAGTACACAAAATAGAGTGCATCAATAGCTTTAAGCATATGATACGCTATACCGATAAACACAATGAATACGGGCAGATTCGGTATAAATTCGTGCATACGTCCGTAGAAGAACGGAACTGTACAGATAAGGCAGTACAGCACGAAAAGAAATTTCCTGCATCGTTTTCTGTGTGTCAGATGCTTTATCATTATGAACGTAACGAGAATATACCCGATACTCCATAACAAAAGCTCGTATGATATAATGCCGATAACGGCGATGTTTGCAAGTATAAGCACCTTCGGGGCGAAATCTTTTTTGAACAAAAGACGTGTAAGTCCTGATATCAGAATCATTATACCCGAGGTAACAAGCAACAGAAACAGAGTGTCTGCTTCAAGATACCACATAAAAATTTAGTCCTTTCAGATTTTGCTTTCGACTACTTCTGCGATTTCCTCTACCGTATTCATCGGGTAGAGTGTAATGTCCTTCTGGGTTATTTCTATATCATAGGTTTCTTCAACAAAGTTAATGATTTCAACTGCACCGAAGCTGTCAACAAAACCTTCATTAAAAAGGTGTACATCTGTTGTGAAGTCGGGGTCGTCACCTATATCAAACTTCTCTCTTATGAATTCTGTAATTGTTTCTGTAACTGTCATTTTTAATTGTTCCTTTCGGTTATATAGTCTTTCTTTAAAAGCTGTCTGTCAATTTTACCGCTTGGTGTGTGCGGAAAACTTTGCATTGATATAATTTTCTGCGGAATCATATACGCAGGCAGAACTTTTTT
>JAFODX010000049.1 GCA_017380475.1 Clostridia bacterium | reverse complement strand
TGAATAATTATTTTCTTTTTCAAGCATTGCTTTATACATCAGCTCCATAAGCGGTAAAATTACGTTGTCAGAGTCTTTTATCATATAAATGCGGTCGTAATCAAGATGCTTTGCGGCAATATAGAAATCCATAAACGTATCCGGCGATGAAGCTTTGTGAACTGCTCCGGGCGGAACGATAAGAATGTCGTTTTCTTCCATATCGTATTGTTTGTTTTCAATTGTGACGGTACAGGTACCGAAATAATTGGTAATTATCTCGTATCTGTCACAGTGGGAATGTTCGGGATAGTGTGTCATAGGCGTTTTGCACTTTATACAAGCTTTAACATTCATCAGAAAATCACCTCATAATTTGATTTTAACATAAGTATGCTACTTTGTCAATCTATGGTATATAAAAGTCGGTTTTTTAAATAAGGTTAGTCGGAAAAATATATAGAAAAATTTTATAAAAATGGTATAATCAAGGTATAAATCTGAAAGGAGAACAACAAGATGAAAAAATTAGTAATGGAAGGACCTAAAAAGTGTAAATTTATTGATGTAGATATGCCGGTTATCGAAAATGATACAGATGTGCTTATAAAAAACCGTTATTGCGGCGTATGTATGTCGGAGCATTATGACTGGACGACAGCAAAAGAAGGAAAGAGCTTTGGACATGAGCCTATAGGTACAGTTGTTGCTGTAGGTAAAGCGGTAACGAAAGTAAAAGCAGGCGATAGAGTAAGTGGCTTATTCTCCGGTCATGCTGAGTATGACGTAACCGATGAAAAAAATGTTTTTTTGATTCCTGATGAGTTAAGTGACACAGCGGCGATTCTCGAACCACTTTCATGTCTTGTGAGCGCTGTAAGTAAGGTAAGAATTCAGGTAGTTGGTGACAGAGTTGCAGTGGTAGGTTGCGGATATATGGGCTGTGGTGCGATAGCTCTTCTTAAAACGCACGGTGCGTACGTTGTTGCTGTAGACATCAGAAAAGAATGCCTTGAAGATGCAAAACGTTACGGTGCTGATGAGGTATATACTCCGGATGAATTACCTGCTCATTATATGGATGAACCCGGTAAGGATATTGGTTTCCAGAGTCAGGGGCTTGGATTCAAAACTGTAATGGAATGGGGCGAAACTGCAGAATCGCTTGACCTTGCGATACGAATGACAAGAATGTGCGGTCAGCTTGCGCTTGGTGCATACCATACAGGCGGAAAGAGACTTGTTGATATTCAGCAGCTTAACGTAAAGGCAATAGATTGTCTGAGCACACATCCGAGAGAGGTTGAGATAAACAGAACAGCGTGTGCAAATGCTGTACAGATGCTTTGTAACGGAAGCTGGGATTTCAAGAATGTTCCTACAAAGGTATATCCGTGGTCAGAGTTTGACCGTGCACAGGAAGAACTGACAACAAAATACGGTAAGTATATGAAGGCGGTTGTTGACTATGAAAAGGAAAATTTCGAGCCGTATATAATTGATTAAGGGGACGGAAAAATGAAAATAGCAATAGGAAATGACCATGTAGCAGTGGGGATGAAAAACCATATTACAGAATATCTTACAGCCAAGGGGTATGAAATTGTTAATTTCGGCACAGATACAAGTGAACGCTGTGACTATCCTGTATACGGCAAAAAAGTTGCCGAAGCTGTTGTCAGCGGTGAATGTGAACTTGGCATCCTTATTTGTGGAACAGGAATAGGTATTTCAGTGGCAGCAAATAAGGTGAAAGGTATACGGGCGGCGGTATGTTCAGAGCCGTATTCGGCGCGCCTTACACGTCAGCATAATAATGCCAATATTATTGCATTCGGTGCAAGAGTTGTTGGTGAGGCGACTGCTGAAATGATTGTTGATGAGTTCCTTAATGCTGAATATGAGGGTGGCAGACATCAGACAAGAATTGATATGATTTCAGCAATTGAGCAGGGAGAAATGTAATGTACAGAATTGGTGTGGATATCGGCGGTACAAAGATAAACATCGGTTTATTTAAAGATGATGACAGAAAACTGATTGCACATAAAAAAGTATATGTTACTGATATCAGCGATTTATCAAACGACATAAAAGCCGGCGTGGGTGAACTCTGTACCGCAAACGGAATAAAATACGGAGATATAGTATCTTGTGGCGTTGGCATACCGGGAACTGTAAGTGCTGACGGAAAAGAAATAATAAAGGTGCCCAATATCGGGATTTTGGCAAAGGATACGGCAATAAAACTTGAAAAAACGCTTAAAGTGCCGGTAAAACTTGTTCAGGATTCACGCGCTGCAGCATGGGGAGAGTATCTTTGCGGTGGTGCAACCGGAACAAACACATCGGTATGTGTAACCTTGGGTACGGGCATCGGAACAGGCATAGTTATGAACGGAGAGATTTATAACGGTGCATTGGGATGTGCAGGAGAGCTTGGTCACCTTGTTGCCGTTGAGAACGGACGCGAATGCGGTTGCGGTAAAAAAGGCTGTCTTGAAAAGTATTGTGCAGGCGGTGGTCTTGATATTACTGCAAAAGAACTGCTTGGAGCAGGTAAAACTGCATCTGACCTTTTTAGTGAATCAAAAAAAGGTAACGAAAAAGCGCAAGAAGTAATCAATAATGCTGTAAAGATGCTTGGAAGGGGACTTATTGCGATTGTAAATCTTATGTCACCTGATTGTATTCTTTTCAGTGGCGGGTTAAGTGATCAGGAAGAACTGTATCTGAATCCTCTTATAGATTACATAAAAGAGCATTGCTATAGTGCAGGCGAATTGCCGGTTATTAAAAAGGCAGAGCTCGGAGAATTTTCACCTCTTTATGGTGCGGCGTTTGTTCCGAACAAAGAAATTATTGAATTGGATTAAGAAATAAAAAATGACGTTGCATTGCAACGTCATTTTTTATTTATTTCATTTCATTTCGCCCATTTCTTTAAGCACCTTTACTGCGGGTCCGGGGAAACGGCCGAGGTGGTCGGGACCAACATTTAAGAGCATATTAACGCCCTTGGCGTTAAGCTGTTTTTTGTAGCCCATAAGCTCTTCTGCACTCTTATATGACATATTGTTATATACCGAGAAACCCCAGCAATCTGTACCTGCCAATGTAACGGGTGCTTCTGCAGGATGTACGGGATGTCCGTCCATATCGTATGCATTGTCACCACCACCGACTATTTCGCCGTAGCCGTGTCCGATTCTTGCGCTGCAAAGACAATCAGGCTGGATTGATTTTACAAGGTCATAGAGTTCTTTTGACTGATCCTTTGTTATAGTCCATGGGTTATCGAACCAGATCTGACATAAATCACCGTAGTTTGTCAAAAGCTCTGTTACCTGCGGTTTAACCTTGCGGTCAAGGTATTTCTGGAAATCTTCAATTGTGTTTGTGGGGTTATAGTCCCAGTAGTTGTTTGCCGGGTGACACCACTTATTCTCGATGAATCCGCCTGCGTCGGGTTCTTCCCAGTCCTGGTCGTGTGAATAGTAAAGACCGAGCTTTATATCATACTTCTTGCACGCCTCTGAAATTTCTTTTATGATATCACGTCCGAACGGTGTTGCCTTAACAACATTAAAATCAGACACCTTTGAATCAAACAAAGCAAATCCCTCGTGATGCTTTGATGTGAGCACGAAATATTTTGCGCCTGATGCCTTTACATAGCTTATCCATTCCTCTGCATCAAAATATATCGGGTTAAACGCCGATGCAAGCTTGTGGTATTCTTCACGCGGTATTTCGCAATAACGGCGAGCCCATTCGTTTGTGGGATTACCTTTGTATTCGCCCTCAAGGACACTGTAAAGTCCGAAGTGTGCCATAATTCCGAACTGTGCATTTTTAAACCATTCTGAACTTGTCATAATAATGACCTCCTGTGAATTTATAGGGTAAGTATAACACAGGAAAAAAGGAAAGTAAATGTCTAAAATCAACAAAAAGGTGTAAAAAATTAGCGGAAAGAAAAAACTGAAAAAATTTTAAAAAAAGTGTTGACAAATGCCGTGTTTTGTGCTATACTTGTCAAGTACTCAAAATTTGGCTCGTTGGTCAAGCGGTTAAGACTCCGGCCTCTCACGCCGGCAACGCGGGTTCGATTCCCGCACGAGTCACCAAAAAAAGCATCGACTGTGTCGATGCTTTTTTTGTTGTGTTTTAATAATTTTCTGCGTGAATCTCGAAATATGCTTTGGGATGAGCACAAGTCGGGCAGATTTCCGGTGCTGCTTCACCGACAACAAGGTGTCCGCAGTTACGGCATTCCCAGATTTTAACTGAGCTCTTTTTGAATACCTCGCAGGTTTCAATGTTCTTCAACAGTGCTCTGTATCTTTCCTCGTGTGATTTCTCAATAGCGGCTACAAGTCTGAACTTTGCGGCAAGCTCTGTAAATCCTTCCTTTTCAGCAGTTTCTGCAAAACCTGCATACATATCTGTCCACTCATAGTTTTCGCCTTCTGCTGCAGCCTTGAGGTTAGCCTCTGTATCGTTGAGACCGTCAAGCTCTTTGAACCACAGCTTTGCGTGTTCTTTTTCGTTTTCTGCTGTTTTTAAGAACAAAGCGGCAATCTGCTCATATCCTTCCTTTTTTGCTTTTGAAGCAAAATAAGTGTACTTATTGCGTGCCTCGCTCTCGCCTGAGAAAGCAGCCATAAGATTCTTTTCAGTTTGTGTTCCTGCATATTTTGACATAATAATGCACCTCCAATTTTTTTTTCTATATTTATATTATACCACAAAAACTGAATTTCTAACAAAAAATTTTTAATAGTTGCAAAAAAAAGTATATAATGGTATAATATGAGTAAAGATGTAAATGGTGGTGAATAATATGCCAAGAAGTGAGAATCAGAAATATAAATTGTATCACATAATAGAATATTTTAAAAAGTACACGGACGAGGAGCATACGGTTTCCGTTTCCGAGCTTATAGACTATCTTTCGGGACTCGGTATAACTGCTGAGCGAAAGAGTATATACCGTGACATTCAGGCTATGGAAGAACTGGGTTATGAGATAATTCAGGTGCATGACAAGCGGTTTACATACTATCTTGCAGAACGTGAGTTTGAAACTGCAGAGGTGAGAACACTTGTAGATGCTGTTGCTTCGTCACGATTTATTACGAAGAAGAAATCATCTGAACTTATTAAAAAGCTTGAAACACTAACAAATGTCCATAATGCAAAACGGCTCAACGCCCAAGTGTTTGTGGCTAACCGCATAAAGGCATCAAACGAGAGCATATACTATAACGTGGATGCAATACATAACGCAATTGCGGACAACTCACGCATCACATTTTTATACTTTGACTGGGACAAGACCAAAC
>JAFODX010000048.1 GCA_017380475.1 Clostridia bacterium | reverse complement strand
GCACTCTTTGAAAGCATATAGCTTGAACCGCAGCCAAAGAATGTGAATTTGCGTGCTGTGTTGGTTTTGAAAAACGCATTTATTTCATCAGCCATTTCGCAGAAACAGTTGTAAGTCTTTTTTAATGCGTTTGGTGTGTCAAGAATTTCTTTTTCTGTTAAAAACATAACTTTTATCTCCTTACTTAAATGTTTTAATACCTAATAACAATGCACCTTCTACGGCAGTACGCTTTGGCGGTGCCATAGTGCAGTTCATTGCATTTAACTTTTCTCTTAACGGGTCTAAAATCAAATCGCCCGCCTTGAACAATCCGCCGAAATATGAAACGGGGACGGTTCTGTTTTCCCAGCCAAGCTGGGTTATTATTCCGAGTGCGGTATCTGCTAAGTGCTGTGCCGCTTCGTCATATAGCTTGCGTGCCTCCGTATCACCTGCCAGAGCCGCTTTTTCGGCAAAGAACTGGAACGATGCAACCTTTTCGCGCTGCGGTGTATATTCCTGCTCGGCAATGTCTATAAACTCAATGTCGCTTTTGAGATTGAACTCTTTTTTTACGATTTCATAGAGTGCACCTTTCGGCTTTCTGCCATCTGCCTCTTTTGCAAACAGTGATATTGTCTGTTTGCCTACCCAGTAGCATGAACCCTCGTCACTGAAAAACTCACTCCAGCCGTTTGAACGTGCATCTCTGCCGTCTTCAGTTCTTGCATATGCAATCGCACCTGTACCTGCAACAAGGTGTATGCCCTCAGAACATTCCAAAGAACCTGCCCAGCCGACCACTGCATCGTTAACTATGCAGACGGGGATAGGCGAGAGTGCCTCTTCAAGCTTTTTTGTAAGCTCGGCATCAGCTTCGGGAGCTTCGCTGTAGCAGGGAAGTCCCATACAGCATCCTGCACAGTCCTCCATAGAAACACCTATGCTCTCTGTTATTTCCTTTACACTGTCGGAAATAAGCTTTACAACTCCGTCAATACCTATATGCTTGTGTGATGAACCTGTTTTTTCAATAGAGTTCAGTACTACGCCATCGTCTTTTCCGATAACGACTGCAGTTTTTGTACCGCCTCCGTCAATTCCAATATAATATTTCAAAGTATCACCTCCTGAAACGAATTTATTTTACAATAAATATATTGAATATTCAATGGAAACGCTTGTTTTTCGCCCACGGTCGAGGTTGTATTATATGAAAAAGCATACAACATAGTTAAGTTGTATCAAATAACTTGAAACATACATTATTTTGTGATAAAATATACAAGAGGTGAGGAAAATGGCAAACACTCCGCTTTACATACAGATATATAAGAATATGCTTTGTGCAATTAAAAACGGCGAGTACAGAGAAAATACGCCGTTGCCGTCTGAACGTGAGCTGTGCGAGAAATACTATGTCAGCCGTTCAACGATACGTCAGACAATATCATTATTAAAAGAGGGCGATTTTGTATATACCGTTCAGGGAAAAGGTACGTTTATAAAACCGCAGGTTTTTATTCAACCGCTTACAAAAGTGTATTCTTTTACAGATACATTAAAGAACGACAACGTTATAATCCAGAACAAAATCATCGAATACGGAAAGGAAACAGCAGATTCAACACTGGCAAAAACAACCGGATATAACGAAAAAACAGTCTTCCATAAGCTCGTAAGACTGCGTTCTGCAAAGGATTATCCGTTGATGCTTGAAACCACATATCTGCCGATGGCAAGATTTATAAGACTTGATACGGAAACGATAGAAAAAGGCTCATTATATGATTATTTGCGTACAAACTATAATTTTAAAGCAGACAGAATCAAAGAAACAATAAGACCTGTTATTCCGCAGACGAAAGAAAAAAAGTTGTTGGGAATAGCATCAAACATACCGTGTATACTGCTTGAGAGATTCAGTTACGAGGAGGATTTGCTGATAGAATACACACGCTCAATTGTGCGTGGCGACAAATACATATTTCAGGTCAATCTGTCAGAAGAATAAAAAATGCTTCACAATTGTGAAGCATTTTTTTATTTTACTCTGTATAAAGTTTCCGAGCCGACGGTGAAGACTTCTTCAAGTCCGCTCAGGGTTTCTTCTGACGGCTGATGCTCGTTACGTTCATTCTCGCCGACATAGACATAGGATATGCCGTTGTCTTTACAGAAGTCAACCAATTCATCGGGTGATGCCTTGTAAAGCTGTTTGACGTTCTCGCTGCGGTTGAAATAATCGTCATCCATACCGTGGAAAAATACGTACAGTGATGAGCCGACATATATATTTCGTCCCGAAAGAGTAACGACGGGGTTGAGGTGGTATGTGCCTGTGAGGAATACTGCATCAGACGGTGTGTGTTCTTTGATATATTCCGCCATAACGAGGTCGTCATTGTTAAACGTCTGATAGTCACCGCCGCTTTTGTATTCACGGATAATTGTAAGAGTACCCGAGAATGTGCCTGCAATAATCGTTATAACGGCGAGATATACACGGCCTTTAACCCCTTTAAGCTTATCCCAGATATGAACAAGCCAGTTACTTACGGCAATAAGGAGTATCATATATGCTATAAAGAAAAGCTTGTTATTGTCATATTCATTCGGCTGGAACAGCACGAACTCTGCTACAGTGAAAATGAATCCGGCTGACAGGAGTAGCTTTTTGTTATCCTTTGAT
>JAFODX010000047.1 GCA_017380475.1 Clostridia bacterium | reverse complement strand
TTCTTCTTTTAATGTTTTTTCTATGGCTTCTTTGTTTATATCACCATTTACAAGATCTATTTGTTTGTAATTGATACCAAAATCCTTAAGTGAGCCATTTCCATCATCACCTGCTATGCCTATGACTTCTTCTAATGTATCATACGGTTTTCCCGTTACAGCAAGCAATGTATCGCCGGGTCTTAACACCGCATAAAGCATAGTCGAGAGCGTGTGCGAACCATTGACCCAATTATGACGTACCAACGCATCCTCTGCACCGAAAATCTGTGCGTATATCTTATCAAGCGTGTCACGCCCGTCATCATCGTACCCATATCCCGTCGTCGGAACGAAATGGCGTTCCGATACACGGTTATCAGAGAAAGCACACATCACCTTAAGCTGGTTTATTTCCGCTGTTTCTTCAAGCTCCCTGAACTTGTCAACAACAGCCTTTTCAGCTTCATTTATCAATTCTATCGCACGGCGTGATACACCGAAAGCGTCTGCTATATATTCTGTCTTGTTCATCTTATTATATCCAAATCCTTTTATTTGTAAGCAAAAATCCACTTGTATTAAGTATACCACAGTTGTCACTCTTTGTCAAATAATATGCGAAATTGTTTACAATTTCATAAGATAAAATTTATTCAGCCCGGTATTTGAGTAAACAATTCAATTTGGATGCAGAATGAACAAACCGAAGGAAAATGTGCCGTTTGCACATTTGACCGTTGCCCGACGGCGTACACCGGTACGGCAGGTGGCTCAGTTGCCGAGAAATCAGAGCAGATTTTGCGAAAGCCATCCTCGTCGACATATATCACGTAAATCATTCAATTTGGATGCAGAATGAACAAACCGAAGGAAAATGTGCTGTTTGCACATTTGACCGTTGCCCGACGGCGTACGTTTGTACGTCGAGGGTGAGTGTTTGTTCATAACAAAAACACACAGGATTTCCTGTGTGTTTTGTGATCTGCGCCAAATTCAATGGTTTGCTATTATTCAGCGTATTTGTCTTCCTTACTCCATGCGTAGAACTTTCTGATTTCATCGCCGACTTTCTCAAGCTCATGCTCGCTCTTAAGCTGTCTTGTAGCGATGAAGTGTGCTCTGCCGTTGTTGTTCTCTGCAATCCACTTTGATGCGAATGTACCGTCCTGGATTTCCTCGAGAACCTTCTTCATTTCCTTCTTTGTTTCCTCTGTTACAAGTCTCTTACCTGTCTCATAGTCACCGTACTCAGCTGTGTCTGAGATTGAGTATCTCATCTTGCTGAATCCGCCTGCGTAGATAAGGTCAACGATAAGCTTCATCTCGTGGATACACTCGAAGTATGCGTTTCTCGGGTCGTAACCTGCCTCAACAAGTGTTTCAAAACCTGCCTGCATCAAAGCTGTTACACCACCACAAAGAACTGCCTGCTCACCGAAGAGGTCTGTCTCTGTCTCACACTGGAATGTTGTTTCAAGGATAGCTGCTCTTGCACCGCCGATACCTGCGCCGTATGCCAAAGCCATATCAAGTGCTCTGCCTGTAGCATCCTGCTCGATAGCAACAAGACACGGAACACCCTTACCCTCTTCATACTCTGAACGTACTGTGTGGCCAGGTCCCTTCGGAGCAATCATAGCAACGTCAACGCCTGCGGGCGGAACGATCTGCTTGAAGTGGATGTTGAAACCGTGAGCGAACATAAGCATGTTACCCTCTTCAAGGTTCGGCTCGATGTCGTTACGATAGATTGCTGCCTGTCTCTCGTCAGGAGTAAGTATCATAATGATATCTGCCTTCTTTGCAGCCTCTGCTGTCTCGTATACGGGGATACCGTAAGCTTCAGCCTTTGCTGCACTCTTTGAGCCTTTTCTAAGACCTACAATAACGTTTACGCCACTGTCCTTAAGGTTCTTTGCATGAGCATGACCCTGTGAACCGTAACCGATGATTGCTACAGTCTTGCCGTTAAGTAACTGCATATTACAATCGCTCTCATAAAAAACTCTTGCCTCATGATCTAATGATTTTGCCATTTTGGATTACCTCTTTCCTTTGAATACATATGAATTTATAAAAACGCCTCATAGCATTTTTGTCTTAAGTTATTTATCTATTTTGAGTGTGTTTGCGCCACGCTCAAGCGCTGTCATACCTGTACGTGCAGTTTCTTCAATGCCGTAGCCCTCAACCATGTTCAAAAATGCCTCAATCTTCTGGTCTGAGCCTGTAACCTCGGCTGTTATGGTTGTGGGTGAAAGGTCGATTATGTTGGCACGGAATACGTTTGCAACCTCAATAATCTCGCCACGGTTTTTCGGGTTTGTCTTTATCTTTACAAGGACAAGACCACGCTTTACCATTTCGCTTTCTTTCAAGGTCTTTATCTTTATGACTTCCATCAGCTTTGAGAGCTGCTTTGACACCTGCTCAACCATATACACATCGCCTTTTACCTCGATAGTGATACGTGAAACTCTGTCATCAGCAGTCGGACCAACAGACAGCGAATGAATGTTGAAGCCTCTGCGTGTGAAAAGACCTACTACTCTTGAAAGTACACCTGCACTGTTCTCAACGAGAACTGATAATGTATATTTCTCCATACTTACGCCTCCTTCATTCTGCTCTCGTTAAGAGCGTTACCTGTGGGTTCGTATGGGCTTACATCAACAATCAGAAGATAACTCTCACGACCGTCCATCATCTCTTTGATTGCATCATCAACCTTTGAGTTTTCCGATACTCTGCCACTCCTGATACCGTATGCATCAACAAGCTTTGCAAAGTCAGGTCCGCCTGTTATATCTACCATCTGATAGTTTGAGCCATAGAAAAGATACTGATGCTCATGCACCATACCCAGACGGTCGTTCTTAAAGAGAACCATCTTTACGGGTATATCATACTGCTGCATTGTGCCAAGCTCCGGTAAATCCATCTGGAAACTACCGTCACCCATAACTGCAATTACGGGAAGCTCACTCTGTGCACGTGATGCACCGATAGCTGCCGGAAGTCCGTAGCCCATTGTACCGAAACCGCCTGATGTAAGGAATCTGTTCGGTTCTTTAATGGTATAATGGTTTGCTGTCCAGAGCTGGTTCTGACCTACCTCAGTTGTGATGTATGCCTCTGACTTTGTAAGCTCTGACAGACGCTCAAGGAAGTATCTCGGATTAACAAACCCGTTATCCTCTTTTGATATTTCCGGTGCTGTGTCCTTACGAAGCTTATCAACTTCATCGCACCACTCAGCGTTAGCCTTGTAATCACCAAGTGCACTCTTAAGCTGAACTGCAACATCCTTTATATCGCCTACAACCGGGATATACGGCTGCATATTCTTACCGATTTCGGCAGGGTCAATGTCTATATGTACAAGCTTTTTGGATTTCTCAAGACCTTCAGCATTGGCAACGCTTCTGTCGCCAAGTCTTGTACCCATTGCAATGACAAGGTCTGAACGGTTAAGCATCATATTGGCACACTTTGTACCGTGTGAGCCTATCATACCGTAGAACTTCTTATCATCTGTCGGGAGAACTCCGAGACCCATCATTGTTGCTATAACAGGTATTTCTGTATCCTTTACAAAGTCACGTATAATTTCCTGTGCATTTGCAAGAGCAATACCTCCGCCTGCAAGGATTACAGGTTTCTTTGCTTTCTTTAATGCCTGCGCAACTTTCTTTATCTGTGTTTCGTTTGCCTTGCCTAAAAGCTTATAGCCACGGAGATTGATTTCATTCTCCTCACCGTCTTCCTCATACGGAGCTTTCAATACGTCCATCGGGAAGTCTATAAGCACCGGTCCGGGTCTGCCTGTAGTTGCAATATGAAACGCTTCGTTGACGACACGGGTAATGTCCTTTACATCGTTTACAAGATAGCTGTGCTTTGTAAACGGTAATGTTGCACCCGTAATGTCTACTTCCTGGAATGCGTCCTTTCCGATAAGCTCTCGCTTAACCTGACCGGTAATCGCTACCATAGGAATGGAGTCCATATACGCCGTTGCAATCGCCGTTATAAGGTTGGTTGCTCCCGGGCCCGAAGTCGCTGTACAAACACCTGCTACACGGTTTACTCTGCCGTAGCCTGATGCCATATGCGCCGCACCCTGCTCGTTTCTTGAGAGCACGTACTCTATTGATGAATGAGACACACTGTCTATAAAGGGGGCATTAGCTGCGCCGGGGTAGCCAAAGACGACCTTGACACCGTTTGCCTCCAGGGCTTTAACTGCTAAATCTGCACCATTCATACTCAAGCTTCATTCCTCCTTCTAAAATTCTAAAGTTCTTTTTATTGTATCAGTAAATCGCCTAAATGTCAATATGTTTCGACGATTATTTATTATTTTTTCTTTCTTGCAGCATCTTTTGCACGCAAATCTGTCTGAAGAATACGTTTACGCATTCTTAACGAGGTCGGAGTGACCTCCAAAAGCTCATCTTCTGCTATAAAATCAAGACATTCTTCAAGTGTCATAACCTTGGCAGGAACAAGCTTCAATGCATCATCTGAACCCGATGCACGTGTGTTTGTTGCGTGCTTTCTCTTGCACACGTTTACGGTGATGTCTTCATTTCTTGAACACTCACCCACTATCATTCCCTCGTAAACCTGAACGTTCGGACCTATAAAGAGTGTACCACGCTCCTGTGCATTGAACAGTCCGTAGGTTATACTCTCGCCGTTTTCCCACGCAACAAGTGTACCACGGTTACGTGGCGCAAAATCGCCCTTGTACGGTTCATAACATTCGAGTATGCTGTTTACAATTGCCGTTCCCTTTGTTGCAGTCATTATCTCACTTCTGAATCCGATAAGTCCACGTGATGGAATTAAAAACTCAATTCGTGTATAGTTCTGTGCCGTTGGTGACATATCCGTCATTGTACCCATACGGTTTACAACCTGGTCCATAACCGCACCGGTATAATCTGCCGGAACATCAACTGTAAGGCGTTCTATCGGCTCACACCTTTCACCGTCTATTTCCTTATAGATAACAACGGGGTTTGATACCTGAAATTCATAACCCTCACGACGCATATTCTCTATAAGCACCGACAAATGCAGTTCGCCTCTGCCCGATACAGTAAATGCCTCTGTAGTATCCGTGTCCTCCACTCGCAGGCTTACATTTGAGTCAAGCTCCTTATAAAGTCTTGCACGCAGATGACGTGATGTTACAAACTTACCTTCTTTACCTGCAAACGGACTGTCGTTTACGCTGAATGTCATTGAAAGAACGGGGTCATCAATCTTTACAAACGGTAACGGGTCAGGGCAATCAGGCGAACATACGGTTTCACCGATGTTTATATCTGTAATGCCTGAAATTGCAACAACATCACCTGCACCGACCTCATCGGTTACCGCCTTTGAAAGTCCCTCAAAAGTCAGAAGCTTTGTTGCTTTTGCGTGGCCTGTTTTTCCGTCTGCACGGCATATTGCAAGCGACATATTTGTCGTGATTTTTCCACGCTGTATCTTGCCTACTGCAATTCTGCCTGTATAATCGTCATAGTCGATATTTGAAACAAGCATCTGGAACGGGCCCTCGTCCTCACAGTCAGGGCATGGAATTTCACGGACTATAAGCTCAAAAAGCTCTCTCAAATCGTCCGACGGATTTTCGGGATCATATTCAGCAGTCGCCCAGCCGTCACGTCCCGATGCAAATATAACAGGTGTGTCAAGCTGTTCCTCGGTTGCACCAAGGTCTATAAACAGTTCAAGCACCTCATCTACTACCTCATACGGTCTTGCGTTCGGCCTGTCA
>JAFODX010000046.1 GCA_017380475.1 Clostridia bacterium | reverse complement strand
ATTCTTGGCGGAAAGTTTGTATTCAAGGAAAGGAACACAGTTTTCAAACTCCTTTGTGCCGTGGTTGTTATATGCGGTATAATTGTCGGAATTACCTGAAATTAGTTGGAATAAACAAAAAAAATATACAATAAAGGTATCTTTAGTTAAAAAAACTCAATTGACACGTAAAAGTTATTGTGATATAATGTAGTATTATATTATAGGAAAAAAGTAAAAAATACAGAATTGGGGGAAAAGTTAATGGCAAAAATCGCAATTATGGGCTACGGTACGGTAGGAAGCGGTGTTTATGAAATAATAAGAGATAACGCCTGCCGTGTTGCTGAGAATGCAGGCGAAAAAATGGAAACCAAATATATTCTCGATATCCGTGATTTTGACGACCATCCCGAGAAACATCTGTTCACAAAGGATGTAAACGATATAATAAACGACAGCGAAATAAGCGTTGTTGCAGAGGTGATGGGCGGACTTCATCCGGCATATGAGTTCACAAAGTCATTACTTATGTCAGGCAAGAGCGTTGTTACATCAAACAAAGAGCTTGTTGCTACATACGGAACAGAGCTTTTAGCTATCGCTGAAGAAAAGAACGTGAACTATCTCTTTGAGGCAAGCGTTGGCGGCGGTATCCCTGTTATAAGACCGTTAAGCCGTTGTCTTGCAGCAAACAATATAACAAGAATAGCGGGTATCTTAAACGGTACAACAAACTATATTCTGTATCAGATGTTTACAAACAATAAATCATTTGAAACAGCACTTTCTGATGCACAGGCAATGGGCTATGCAGAGCGTAATCCTGCTGCAGACATTGAGGGACACGATGCATGCAGAAAGATTGCAATTTTATCATCGCTTGCATCAGGTGTTGAGGTTGACTGTGAGAAAATCCCGACAGAGGGTATTGTAAATATCACACTTGATGATGTTAAATGTGCAGAAGAGGCAGGCGGTGTTATAAAGCTTATCGGCTATGCAGAGTTTAACGACGGTAAGGTTTATTCACACGTAGCTCCGATGTTTATAAGAAACGACAATATGCTTTCAGGCATAAACGATGTATATAACGGAATCCTCGTAACAGGCGATGCGGTAGGTGACGTAATGTTCTACGGTGCAGGTGCGGGCAAGCTCCCCACAGCATCGGCAGTAGTTGCTGACATGGTTGACTCTGTGATTCACGCTTCACGCCGTAAGCTTATCGGCTGGAAAGCGGCAGAGGGAGATACAGTTGCTCCGTTTGAAACAAAGAAATTCAGATACCTTATGAGATGCGACGGCAACGGTACAATAACAGAACCGCTGACAGTTTCAGAATGTGAGGAAATGAAATCAAAGCTTAATGCACAGTCTGCAATAAGGGTGCTTGACTGATGATTCGTATCAGAGTACCGGCATCAAGCGCAAATATGGGAGCAGGATTTGACACGCTCGGAATTGCGCTTAACCTTTACTCCGTTCTGGAGGTTTCAGAAACAGAAAGCGGACTTGAAATCATAACCCATACTAACGGCGGAATCGCACATAACGACGAATCAAATCTTGTCTACCGTGCAATGAAGCGTGTGTTTGATGAGGTGGCTTACACTCCCTCGGGTATATATATAAAGCAGGAAAGCAAAATCCCGATGACAAGAGGTCTTGGCTCATCAAGTGCGTGTATTGTAGGCGGAATGCTTGGTGCAAACGTTATAAGCGGAAGAAAAATGTCATATAACGATATTCTCAATCTTGCCTCGGATATGGAGGGGCATCCCGATAACGTAGGCCCTGCACTTTACGGCGGTTTGTGTATATCTGCAAAGGTAGGCAAAAGAACAGTTGTTAAAAGCACAAAGCTTTGTAATAACCTGAAGTTTGCTGTTATGATTCCCGACTTCTTCGTGGCAACACGAAAGTCACGCGGTGCATTGCCTGATTTTGTGGCGATGCGTGATGCAACAGCGAACATTTCTTCGGCGCTTATGCTTTATCATTCCCTTGTGTCGGGCGATTTTTCAGAACTCCGTTACGGAGTGCGTGATATGCTGCATCAGCCGTACAGAAAACGTTATGTTGACGGGTTTGATGATATAGTTAAAAAGACATATGAAAGCGGTGCACTTGCCACATATCTGAGTGGCTCAGGCCCGACCATAATGTCAATTACAGACGGTGATAATACGGATTTTGCCGCTGATATGGAAAAATTTTTCCGTGACAATTCACATAAATGGAAATGTACAATCTTAGAATATGACAATGTCGGCTCGGTAGTGTCCGTACACCCGTAAATAAAGAAATTTAAGCAGTACATACTGCGGAAAGGATATAAAAATATGGCACTTATTGTCCAGAAATTCGGTGGTTCATCAGTAAGAGACGCCGAAAGAGTAATGAACGTCGCAAGACGTATCACAGACACCTATAAAGCAGGCAACAACGTAGTGGTTGTTGTGTCGGCTCAGGGTGACACAACTGACGATTTAATAGAAAAAGCAAAGGAGATTAACCCCAACGCATCAAAGCGTGAGATGGATATGCTCCTTGCTACAGGCGAGCAGATTTCAATATCACTCCTTGCAATGGCAATCGAGAAGATTGGTTGTCCTGTGGTTTCGCTTACAGGCTGGCAGGCAGGTATGAAAACTGATACAAAGTACAGTGCTGCACGTATAAAGACAATCGACACAGAACGTCTTACAATGGAGCTTGATAACCGCAGAATAGTAATCGTTGCAGGTTTCCAGGGCATCAACAAGTATGACGATATAACAACATTGGGCCGTGGCGGTTCAGACACATCGGCTGTTGCATTGGCAGCGGCTCTCCGTGCAGACCTGTGTGAAATTTACACAGACGTTGACGGTGTTTATACAACTGACCCGAGAATTTGCAGCAGTGCATTCAAACTTGAAGAAATTTCATATGACGAAATGCTTGAACTCGCATCACTCGGTGCAAACGTACTTCATAACAGAAGTGTAGAAATGGCAAAGAAATATAATGTAAAAATGTCGGTTCGCTCAAGCCTTAACAATAATGAGGGAACATATGTAAAGGAGGAATCTCAGGTGGAGAAAATGGTTGTAAGAGGCGTAACAAGAGATAACGATTGCGCAAAGGTAGCGCTTTGCGGTGTAGAGGATGCACCGGGTAAGGCGTTCCAGGTATTTGAATTGATAGCAAAGGCAGGCATAAGTGTAGACCTTATCCTCCAGTCAATCGGTGACGGTAAGTCAAAGGACATAAGCTTTACAGTTACAGAGGGTGACCTTGACGCAGTGTTGAAGCTTCTTGAAGAGAACAACTCAATCATAAAGGCACGTTAGGTTAAGTCAACAAAGGATATTTCAAAGGTATCAATTGTTGGTGCAGGTATGGTTAATAATACAGGCGTTGCAGCAAAGATGTTCGAGGCACTTTCAGATGCTCACATCAACATCAAGATGATAGCAACATCAGAAATCAAGATTTCTGTTCTTGTTGCACAGAAGGATGCAGAAGCAGCAGTTGTTGCAATCCATGACAAGTTCCTGAGCAAATAATAAAACGAAATTCAAGGGGCGCAAAAAACGCCCCTTTTCGTGCTTTTAGTATAGAGAAAGGGGAAACGCAATGGAAGATATAATCTTTGGCAGAGGTCCGGTAATGGAAGCGTTAAAGAACTCGCATCCGATAGAAAAAATCATTATCAAAAACGGTGCGTACGCCAATTCGCTTATACCTGTCATTAACGAGGCAAAGAAAAAAGGCGTTATCATTCAGCAGGCAGATTCTGCACGTCTTGACCGTATGGCAAACGGAGAGAATCATCAGGGCGTTGTGGCAATGGTGAGTGCTTACACCTATGTGTCGGTAAACGACATTCTTGAAAAAGCAGAAGAAAAAGGTGAGAGCCCGTTTGTTATCATCTGTGATAAGATAACCGACCCGCATAATCTCGGTGCGATAATAAGAACGGCAAACTGTGTCGGTGCACACGGCGTTATAATCCCCAAACACGAGAGTGCAGGTGTTAACAGTGTTGTTATGAAAACATCAGCAGGTGCACTCGAATATACACCCGTTGCAAAGGTTACAAACCTTGCATCGACAATAGATGAGCTTAAAGACAACGGCTTCTGGGTAACTGCCGCTGATATGGACGGGCAGAGTATGTATGATATTGATCTTAAAGGCAAAATAGCACTCGTTATCGGCAGTGAGGGTAAAGGCGTAAGCCGGCTCGTGCGTGAAAAATGCGATTTTATCGCATCAATCCCGATGTATGGCGATATAAATTCGTTAAACGCATCAGTCGCAGCAGGCGTATTAATGTATGAAGCTTTAAGACAAAGACATGCGTAAAAGATAAGCGTCGCATCTCACCACCCGACGGCACTCGGAGTATCCATATACACCGTCGCTTCGCCGGGAGGCAATTTGCTCGCTTCTCTATTACGCAAGCAGAAAGATGCGTTTCACACAGTTCTGGAATTTCAGATAGAAAGGATAAATAAAAATGAAAGCAATAGTTACTGTAGTAGGCAAGGATAAAAAAGGAATAATTGCAAAGGTAAGCAATATTCTGTTCGAAAACAGTGTAAATATAATAGACATATCACAGACAATTATGCAGGATATGTTTACAATGATAATGATGGTTGAATTTGACTCAAAGGAAGTTTCAGTCGGCGAAATCGACGATAAGCTTGCGGTTGCGGCTGATGAAATGGGACTTTCAATCCATGTTCAGAGGGAAGAGATTTTTTCATCAATGCATAGAATATAAGGAGAGCTGAAAATGATAAACCCATTTGAAATCATCGAAACCATAAATATGATTGACAACGAGAATCTTGACATCCGTACAATTACTATGGGTATCTCGTTAAAATCGTGTGCAGGCCCGGATATAGATAAGGTCTGCGAGAATGTATATAATAAAATAACAACCTATGCAAAAGACCTCGTAAAAACAGGTGAGGATATAGAAAAAGAGTTCGGTATT
>JAFODX010000045.1 GCA_017380475.1 Clostridia bacterium | reverse complement strand
TCTGATTTCTTATCTTTGTCCGAATCGGCGGATGCATTGTGTTGAGATAAATTATAGCGGATATTTTTGTTTTAAGCCCTTCTTCTACAAGCTTATCTGTCATTTTATTCCCTCAATATTTGTTTCTTTAATTTTATCAACCTTTATATCTGTATTTTCGATTTCAATTTCGCCATCGGTGTATGCTTCAATTCTCGGGTTGTTAAAGTTAACAAGTTTTACATTTTTAAGTGAAAGCTTGTCAAAATGTCTTATTGACATAAACGCCATATCTTCAAAACCTTCCTGCGCTGACACTTCGCAGTTTTCAAACTCAAGCGTAATCTTTTCTTCCGGATCTGCCTGAACAAACAATGCAGTATTAATTCCGTTCACTTTGCAGTTTTCGAATTTAATTGAACGGAGACAGCGGTTACAACACCATTTTCCTCCGTATGGTAAGCAGAAGAATTCCTTTGAACCTTCAAATTCACAGTTTCTTACCACGATGTTCCCGGGAGTTCTTCTTATTTCAGCCCGGAAATCACAGTAATAGATGAATACTGCCCACATTCTGCGAAGCGAATTTTCATCCGTCTGAAGACCTAAAACTTTTCTGTGAGGCGGCATAGAACCTCTGAAACCAAATCTTGCAGCACCATCACCTTTACAGTTTTCAATTAAGATGTCTGTTCCGCCAAGACGGAACGCGTTACAAGCTAAATTAAAATAACAGTTACGAACAATCATATTGATATTATCAAAACCGGCAACACCATCATCGCCTGTTATAAATGTGCAATCTTCAATTAAGATATTATCACAGCATCTTACATCTATACCATCATGACCTGCATAAACTGTTACATTCTGAACAGTTATATCCCGGGTTTTGAAAATGGCATGAGCCCAGTTTGCACTGTTTTTAATCGTATAACCTCTTAATGTTATATTTTCGGAATTCTGAATATTGATTGCATGAGGACCACGGTAATTTTCTTCACCTGACGAATCATAACAATTCATACCGTCAATGTATGAACCGGGTTCACCGATAATTGAAACATTTTCAGCATTTACAATTTTAATCAAACCGTTATTCCAACGGCTGTACGGGTACACCGAACTTGACTCTGTAAAATCAGGATTGTACTCGATCGGCTCAATGGTATCGTTTAAATATGCCATATAGTCTTCACAGTTTTCACTGCCTTCTAAAATAGCACCTGTCAACAAATGCAGTGTCACATTTGAACGAAGTCTTAAACCGCCCGTCCTGAATACACCGCACGGAACAATTACCTCTCCGCCACCGCTCAAAAAGCAATCATCAATCGCGTTCTGAATTTTTCTGTCTGAAGTGAATCTGCAACAACTGCGCCATATTCGGTTATATCAACTTTCATAGTTATCCTCCCGATTGCATATTTTCAAATAACTTTAAATAATTATAACACAGGCACCTTTCTTTTTCAATATTTTTTTACATTTGCTTTCTTTTGCAAAAAACCCATCGCTGAATGTGATGGTTTTTTTGCTGATTCTCTTAAATTTTACTTTTCCACAGTAAACTCATCATCCGTTACATCGACCGTTATCGCATCACCTGTGACAACCTCGCCGTCTATGATTTTCTCCGATAACATATCCTCGATTTTTGTCTGAATTGCTCGTCTTAGCGGTCTTGCACCGTAAATTTTGTCAAATCCTTCATCAGCGATTTTCTCAACGGCAGAATCAGTGAATTCAACTGTTATTCCGTTTTCTGCCAATCGCTTTTTGAGTGATGCAAGCATCAATGCTGCAATTGACTTAATTTCGTCTTTTGTCAGACGGTCAAAGACAATTATTTCATCTATTCTGTTCAGGAACTCAGGCTTAAACGAACGTTTAACCTCTGCCATGACCTTGTCACGGATTGCATCATTTTCGTTACTCTCCGACACTGTCGCAAAACCGAGTTTCGACGAACCCGTCCCCAAAATCTCGGATGCACCGAGGTTTGATGTCATAATTATAACCGTGTTCTTAAAATCCACACGTCTGCCCTGTGCATCGGTAAGAATTCCGTCATCAAGTATCTGAAGCATAATATTAAATACATCAGGATGAGCCTTTTCAATTTCATCAAAAAGGATTACCGAATACGGTGCCTTACGGATTTTTTCCGTAAGCTGACCGCCGTCCTCAAATCCGACATAACCCGGAGGTGAGCCGATGAACTTTGACACAGCGTGCTTTTCCATATACTCCGACATATCTACACGGATAAGCGAGTTTTCAGAACCGAACATCGCCTCTGAAAGAGTTTTTGAAAGCTCGGTTTTTCCTACACCCGTAGGGCCTAAGAACAAGAACGAGCCAATCGGACGTTTCGGGTCTTTAAGTCCCGCTCTGCCACGTTTTATTGCCTTTGCAACAGCCGTTACTGCCTTGTCCTGACCTATTACACGTTCGTGAAGCACCGATTCAAGGTTACGGAGTTTATCCATTTCCTCTTCACGGAGCTTTGATGCAGGAACACCCGTCCAGTCAGAAAGGATTTTTGCAATATCCTCTTCGGTAACAACAAGCGTAGATGTGCTTCCTGTTCCTTTCCAGTTTTCCTTTAGTTTCTCCGCTTCTTCCGATATTGCCTTTTCCTCATCACGAAGCTTTGCCGCTTTTTCGTATTCCTGCGCATTTACCGCCTCTTCACGCTCACTCTTCAGGCGTTCTATTTCCTTTTCCTTTTCCTTTAAATCAGGCGGTGTTATCTGTGATGAAAGCTGTTTTTTTGACGACGCCTCATCGACGAGGTCAATCGCCTTATCGGGCAGGAATCTGTCGGTTATATATCTGTGTGACATTTTAGCCGCCGCTTCCAATGCCTCATCTGTAATCGTTACACTGTGATGTGCCTCATATTTATCACGTATACCATTTAATATCTCAACAGTTTCTTCTACCGTCGGTTCACCCACCGTTACCGGCTGAAAACGTCTCTCCAGTGCCGCATCCTTCTCGATATATTTCTTATACTCTTTAAGTGTTGTTGCACCGATAATCTGCAACTCACCACGTGCAAGGAACGGTTTTAAGATGTTTGATGCATCCAAAGAACCTTCCGCACTTCCTGCACCAACAATTGTGTGAAACTCGTCAACAAAGAGAACAACGTTCTTTGCCGCAATCACTTCGTTTATCACCTTTTTAAGTCGTTCTTCGAACTCGCCACGGTATTTTGCACCGGCAAGCATAGCAGAAAGGTCGATTGATACAAGTCGTTTTGATTTAAGCATTTCAGGTACATCACCTGCAGCAATTTTCTGCGCAAGACCTTCTGCAACGGCAGTTTTTCCTACGCCCGGCTCGCCTATAAGACACGGGTTGTTTTTTGTACGACGTGAAATAATCTGAATCACACGTTCTATTTCCTTACTTCTTCCGATTACAGGGTCAAACTTATTCTCCCTTGCAAGCGCTGTGAAATCCCTGCCGAACTCGTCAAGTGTCGGTGTATCGGTTTTTTCGTTTGTTTTGTGTGCATTTGCATACGGACCTGCTTTTGACGGCTCGGTTGTACCCTCACTTACAGAACCTACAATCTCACCGTAAGCATCGTTTATGTTAAGACCAAGTGCAAGAAGAACCTTAACTCCAACACTTTCGCCATCACGCAAAATCGCCATCAGGATATGCTCTGTTCCTATATAGCTATGCCCCATATTACGTGCCTCTATAGCAGAAAGCTGCAATATGCGCTTTGTTCTTGGTGTCAGGGCTAGTTCAGTTTCAAGCGGTAACGCATCAGCTGAGCCTGTAAGTTCTTTTATTTTCTCTATTACTTTTTCGTGTGTTATTCCGTCTTTTTCAAGAAGCTTTGCAGCAACGCCCGAACCCTCTTTTATAAGCCCCGAAACAATGTGCTCACTTCCTATATACCTGTGTCCAAGCTCGCACGCAGTATCATGTGCATCACTGATAGCAATACGTGCACGCTCTGTGAAGTT
>JAFODX010000044.1 GCA_017380475.1 Clostridia bacterium | reverse complement strand
ACCAACGTAAAGCATAGCCGGTGTTGTCGCAAAGCCCGGAATTGCAAGGAAGATAGGAGCAAATACGATTGCTATAAGGAACATAACTGCTGTTGTAACTGCAGTAAGACCTGTTCTACCACCTGCTGCAACACCTGCGCTTGACTCAACGTAGCTTGTAACTGTTGATGTACCAAGACATGCACCAACTACTGTACCTACAGCGTCTGCCATAAGAGCACCCTTTGCTTTGGGAAGTTCACCCTTTTCGTCAAGAAGATCACCCTTTTCAGCAACACCGATAAGTGTACCAACTGTATCGAAGATGTCAGTGTAAAGGAATGTGAATACTACAAGAGCGAAGCTTGCAATGTTCTTTGTGATAAATGCAAAGTCAAATTTGAACATTGCCGGCGCTGCAAAGTTAGCCTTTATTGAATCCCATGTAAGTGACGGTATTACTGAATAAACACCGTTTGCCGGGTCCGGAACATACCAGCCAACAAGCTCTGCAACTATACCGAGTACCCATGTAACAATGATACCGAGAAGAATAGCACCCGGAACCTTGAAGTGCTGGAACACACCGATAATGAGCAAACCTACAAGTGCAAGTACAACCGGAGCTGATGCAATGTTACCAAGTGCAACAGTTGTTGCCGGGTCTGCTACTACAATCTTTGCGTTGATAAGTGCTATAATCGTGATGAATAAACCAATACCTGCTGTTATACCAAACTTAAGGTTAGCAGGAATCTTGTTAACAAGTGCCTCACGGAACTTGAACAGTGAAAGAATCATAAATATGATACCTTCAACAAGGATTGCAGTAAGTGCAACCTCATACGAATAACCCATTGATCCGCATACTGTAAATGCGAAGAATGCGTTAAGACCCATACCTGATGCAAGTGCAACAGGATAGTTTGCAAAGAAAGCCATACACAATGTAGCTATTGCTGCTGAAAGTGCTGTTGCCATAAATATAGCTGCACTTGATGCACCCGGAAGTCCTCCGAGGTAGCCCGGGTTTACTGCCAGAATATAAGACATTGCAAGGAATGTTGTAATACCGGCAATAATTTCGGTTTTAACATTGGTATTGTTCTCTTTGAGTTTGAACAGTTTTTCCATAACTCGTTCTCCTTTGTATTTTATTTGGTACCTTTATTTTAATACAATGTTCACAAAAAATCAACAGTTTATTTAATTTTTAATACAAATGTAACAAAACTTAACAAAAAAGTCGGAATATTTATCATATCCCGACTTTAAGTTTATTCTTCATCGTACGGCAAAAGTATACCCTCACGCATAAGATGCAGAAGGTCTATCACAAGCTCCTTGCCCTCATCTGAATTTGTTGAGAACGGAATCAGAATATCTTCTTCCGTAAGCTCAAGTGTATCTGCTATATCATTGAGTCTGTCGTCAATCTCGCTCTTTTTAAGTTTGTCCATCTTTGTTGCGATTACAACAAGACGGTCATGGTAATGACGTATCCATTCAGCCATCTGTATATCCTGTGCTGTCGGTGTATGACGGCTGTCAACCAAAAGGATTGTCTGAACAAGCTGCTCACGGTTTGCAAGATAGTCCTCCATCATATTTCCCCACTTTGCAACCTCTTCCTTTGAACGCTTTGCATAGCCGTAACCCGGTAAGTCAACAAGATAAATCTTCTTGTCTATATTATAGAAATTAATCGTTATCGTTTTTCCCGGCGTTCCCGATACACGGGCAAGAGATTTACGGTTTAAGACCTTGTTTATCATTGACGATTTTCCGACATTTGATCTGCCGGCGAACGCAAACTCAAGCATATCGGATTTCGGATACTGCTCCTTTGCTACTGCCGATTTTTCAAATTCTGCGTTCTGAAAGTTAATACCTGTAATCATATTATACATCCTTTCTCAAAGCATTGTCCAACACTGCTCCCATATCCGATACCGGTATAAAGCTTATACCGTCACGTACCTCGCTCGGTATTTCTTCTATGTCACGTTCATTATCGCTCGGGATAATAACCGTTTTAATTCCTGCACGGTATGCAGCCATAGACTTCTCCTTAAGTCCGCCTATCGGCAGAACTCTGCCACGAAGTGTTATTTCGCCGGTCATTGCAATATCACGCTTTACAGGTGTGTTTGAAAGTGAGGACACAACCGCAGTTGCCATTGTTATTCCGGCAGACGGACCATCTTTTGGCACTGCACCCTCAGGCACGTGAATATGTATGTCCTTTGTCTTATAGAAATCCGGTTCAATATCAAACTCGTCAGATTTTGAGCGTATATAGCTTATTGCCGCCATTGCACTCTCTTTCATAACGTCGCCGAGTTTTCCGGTAAGTTCAACCTTGCCCGTACCGTCCATTACATTGACTTCTATAGAAAGCGTATCACCGCCCACACTTGTCCACGCAAGACCACGGGCAATGCCTACCTCATCAGTTTTATTCATCATATCAAAATGATATTTTTCCTTACCGAGATAGTCAGAAAGATTGCGTTTTGACACAGATATTTTTTTCGCACCGCTTTCAAGGATTTCCTTTGCGGCTTTTCTTAAAAGGCTCTCTATCGTCTGCTCAAGCTTTCTTACGCCCGCCTCACGTGTATAACTGTCAATAATTTTTTCAATAGCAGTATCAGTTATTGAAAATTCACTCTTTTTCATACCCGTTTTATCAAGTGCTTTTTTTACAAGATAGTCACGGGCTATATAGAATTTTTCTTTCGCTGTATAGCCCGAAAGATTTATTATCTCCATACGGTCAAGCAGTGGTTGTGAAATTGTTTCAAGGGTGTTTGCCGTTGTTATAAAAAGCACCTCTGACAAGTCAAACGGTATCTCTATATAATGGTCACGGAACTCGTTATTCTGCTCATTGTCAAGCACTTCAAGAAGTGCCGCAGACGGGTCGCCCTTATAGTCTCTGCCCATCTTGTCAATCTCATCAAGAAGCATAACGGGATTTTTAACCTTTGCTTCACGCATCGCCGCCATTATTCTTCCCTCCATAGCGCCGATATATGTCTTTCTGTGACCACGGATATCCGCTTCGTCATGGATACCGCCCAATGACACTCTTACATACTTTCTGCCCAAAGCACGTGCAATTGATTTTGCAACTGATGTTTTTCCTACTCCAGGAGGGCCTTCAAGGCATAAAACAGTAGTGTTCTTACCCTTTGTCAGGTTTCTCACCGCTAAAAATTCAAGGATTCTTTCTTTTACCTTTTCAAGTCCGTAATGGTCCTCATCAAGCATT
>JAFODX010000043.1 GCA_017380475.1 Clostridia bacterium | reverse complement strand
GATGTTGCATATGGCGTTTACGATGTCGTTCAAGCCTGAATACACACTGCACGTTGTTCTGGGAAAGCTCATCTCAGGCGTGGCGGCTGTGGTTCTGGCAAATATACTTGTTAAGAAACGCAAACAGCGTTAATATAATTAAAGGAAGGTTTATTATGGAACTTATCAAATTCACTGACGAAACCCGTGATATGTACAACAACCGTTTCGGAATGTTTGTACACTGGGGGCTTTACAGCCAGACAGAGGGAAGATGGAAAGAGCACGAAAAGCTTTTACGTCCGAAAGAGGGCGACGGAAGCTGGATTATGTTCCTTGACGAAATTCCGGTTAAGGAATATATGGAAATCGCATACGATTTCAAGCCTGACCTTGACTGGGCAGAAAACCTTGTTACATCTGCTAAAAATGCCGGTGTAAAATACATAGTGTTCACTGCAAAGCACCACGACGGCTTCAGCTTGTTTAAAACCGATGCATCACCATACAACAGTTATGATATGTGCTACGGCCGTGACTTTGTGCGTGAGCTTAAGGATGCTTGTGACCGTCACGGAATAAAGCTCGGACTTTACTATTCACACTGCCTTGACTGGGCAGAGCCGGGCGGCGGCGGTGCGCATTATGTAAGTAAGCAGGACGTCCTGGGCGATGTATTAAAGCATAACAACTACTGGGATTTCGGTGAGCAGGTGCCCGACGAGGCATATGCCGGATTTTTTGAGAACAAGGTAATACCGCAGGTAAAAGAGCTTCTTACAAACTATGGCGACATATATATCATATGGTTTGATTATCCGCACGATATCAAGAGACACCAGTCAGAGGAGCTTTATAACCTTGTTAAGGAGCTTCAGCCCAACTGTATGGTAAACTCGCGTATTGCTCACGCATTTGGTGACTATTCATCGCTTGGTGATAATATGATTCCTACAACACCTACAAATATGCCGGCAGAGAGCCTTGTAACACTCAACGATACATGGGGTTATCTGTGGTATGACGATAACTGGAAGACACCCGAATATTCAACTGAGCTTATCGTAAACTGTGTAGCAAGTGAAACATCTCTTCTTATGAACGTAGGCCCGATGCCGGATGGTAAAATTCCGCCTGCAACAGAGGATATACTTTCGTTCATCGGCGACTGGATGAAGAAGTACAGTGATTCAATATACAATATGAACCCGAACCCGTTCAAGACAAAGGTTGACTGGGGAAATCTTGCTTGTAAGGAAAACAAGATATATGTTTATATAAGCGACACAACAAAATCTGAGTACACACTCGGCGGACTTGAGGTTAAAGTAACAAAGGTTACAGACCCCGACGGAAACGCACTCGCTTTCACGCAGACAGACGACGAAATCACGTTCAGCTTCGAGGATAAGTATGGCTTCCTGCCCGTAATCGTTCTTGAGTGCGATAAGGAAATCACACCGGTAAAGGAAATCGTACAGTGTGGTGATTCATTGAACCTGTTCCCGATCTGGGGACAAAAGCACTGCGTGGACGGGTTATACGAAAATACAAGACTTGAATACTGTATTTTTGATCCCGAAAACGGTAAGCACGGTCTTGCTCTTAACCGTGCCTGCATAATACGTTCGTGGGAAAGTCCCGAAGAATGGCTTACATGGAATGCAGGTATCAAGAGAGCAGGCGAATATGAGATAAAGATGACCACCGGTTTATGTGAGTATGACGGCGGAACAGTGACCGAGATTTATAAGGACGGAAAGCTTGTTGCGAACGCAAACTGCGAAAAGGCAACGGTTGCATATCGTTATGAACTGAGCAAGAGCCGTGACGAGAATGTCAGACTCGTGTATAATCTTGGCAAGGTTAAGCTTGACGAAGCAGGCGAATACACAATCGTATTCAAAAGGACTGCATCAGCTGAGGCGTTGCCGTTATCACACATCTGTCTTGAAAGAGCATAAAAATCAAAATCAAGGGCGTTGCCCTTGATTTTTTTCGCATAAAATGATACAATGTTTCTGAGGTGAAAATAATGGAATACTTACTATGGCTTCAGAATATAAGAAGCGATGTTTTAAATACTGTACTTATGACCGTAACCGACTTTATCACAAGCCCCGTGATGTATCTGGCAATGGCGATACTGTATTGGTGCTTTAACAAACGGGCGGCGTACTATATAGCAATGAATATAAGCTTCGGCAGTATGGTAAATCAGCTGTTGAAAAACACGTTCTGCGTGTACCGGCCGTGGATAAAGAACCCTGACATAAAGCCTGTACCGGAGGCTTTTGAGAGTGCAACGGGATATTCGTTCCCAAGCGGTCATACGCAAATAGCGTCATCGGAATTCTTAAGCGTTGCCGTATGGCAGAAAAAACGTAAATGGCTTGTGGGCGTGTGTATAGCAATAACCTTGCTCGTTATGTTCACCCGTAACTATCTCGGTGTTCATACCTTGCAGGATGTTCTTGCAAGCCTTGCCGTATCGGTTGTTGTGCTTTTTGTTACTAAAAAAATTCTTGACTGGGCAGACGGAAAAAAGAACCGTGACCTTGTTGTGTTTTTCGTCGGCATGGCGGTATGCAGTGCGTTTTTGATTTTCACAACCGTAAAACCGTATCCAACGGATTTCACACCTGACGGAAAACTGCTCGTTGACCCCAAAGAAATGATAACCGACTGCTATGCGGCGGCAGGCTGTGTCTACGGTTTTCTGATTGGCTGGATTTGCGAGAGACGGTTTGTAAACTTCAAAACGGACGTTTCAAAAAAGTCAAAAATCATTCGTTCGGTTGTGGGCTCTGTGATACTGCTCATAATTGCCACGGTAGTAAAAGATGCCCTTGAGGGACTGCATATGTGGTGGGGCGAGCTTGCATTTTTTGCAGTAGCGTTTATATATATACTGTTCTTGTTTCCGTTGATATTTAATAGGCTTGAGAAGTAAAAAAGAGATGTTGCAGCGCAACATCTCTTTTATGCTATTTAGTCTTCTATACCGTTCTTTTTCTTCATCATTGAACGAACCTTTAGCGGTAAGCCGAAGAGGTTTATGAATCCCTCTGCATCCTTGTGGCTGTAAAGCTCTTTACTGTCGCCGAATGATGCGATTTCCTCGCTGTAGAGTGAGTACGGTGACTTCGCACCTGCAGGTGTGCATGAACCCTTGTAAAGTTTCACACGAACCTCACCTGTAACAGTCTTATCCATCTCGTCAAACATAGCTGACATTGACTCACGAAGCGGTGTGAACCACTTACCGTCATATACAAGCTCTGAGAACTTGATTGCACTCTGACGCTTGAACGCCTGAGTGTCACGGTCAAGACAGAGATACTCAAGCTCTGTTATGGCAGTGTAAAGGATTGTACCGCCCGGTGTTTCATAAACACCACGTGATTTCATACCAACAAGTCTGTCCTCAACGATATCTGCGATACCAACGCCATGCTTTCCGCCAAGCTCGTTGAGCTTTTCTACCAATGCACGGGGTGACATCTTTTCACCGTCGATTGAAACAGGAACACCTGCCTCAAAACCGATTGTTACATATTCAGCCTCGTCCGGAGCCTGCTCAGGTGATACACCAAGCTTTAACAGACTGTCAAGCTGCGGCTCATTCCACGGGTCTTCAAGGTCAACACCCTCGTGGCTGATGTGCCAGATGTTTCTGTCACGTGAATACAAATCTGCCTTTGTAACAGGACACTCAATGCCGTTCTTTTCTGCATAGTCAACAGCATCCTCACGTGATTTGATGTCCCATATACGCCACGGAGCGATAATCTTAAGTGACGGGTCGAGAGCCTTTACTGAAAGCTCGAAACGTACCTGGTCATTACCCTTACCTGTAGCACCGTGACAAATTGCAACAGCGCCTTCCTTGTGAGCGATGTCAACAAGTGCCTTTGCGATTATCGGACGTGCGTGTGATGTACCCAAAAGGTACTTGCCCTCATATACTGCACCTGACTTCAATGTCGGGAATATGTAATCTTCAACGTATTCGTCACGCAAATCTGCGATGTAGCACTTTATAGCACCTGTACGCAATGCACGCTCTTCAAGACCGTCTGTTTCCTTGCCCTGACCAACGTCACCGCAAACGCAAACTACATCGTAGTCATAATTCTCCTTTAACCAGTGGATGATGATTGAAGTATCAAGACCACCTGAATATGCTAATACAACCTTGTCCTTAGCCATTATAAATTCATTCCTTTCATTCGCCGATTTAGCCTTGCAAATCAACGTGATTTATAGTATAATGGTATTATACTACATTTTTTCTAAATATTCAATAGTAAAAATAGAACAAATAAAAATGAATATTTATGAAACTTTATGCAAGTTTTATGAATTTTTATGCAGAGGTGTGTATAATGATAATAATCGGGGTAGACCCCGGCTATGCGATTGTGGGTATAGGCGTAGTCGAATATGTGGGTAATAAATTCAGAACTCTTGAATACGGTGCAATAACAACACCGGCAGGTATGCCGACGGTTGACAGACTTAAAAAGATATATGACGAAATGACAATGTATCTTGAAAAATATAAGCCGGATGCGGTTGCAATCGAGGAGCTGTTTTTTAACTCGAACCAGAAAACGGCGATAAATGTTGCACAGGCAAGGGGAGTATTGCTTGTGGCGGTACGTAATAAGAATATACCGATTTGCGAATATACACCGCTTCAGGTCAAGCAGAGTGTAACCGGCTACGGCAGAGCGGAGAAAAAACAGATACAGCGGATGGTGAAAATGCTTTTAGGTCTGAACGTAATCCCCAAACCCGATGATGCCGCTGACGCTCTGGCACTTGCCATATGCCACGCACATTCAAATAAAATGAACTCAATGTTAAATCTTAACGGTGTAAGATAAAGCTCCACTCACGGGGCTTTATTTTTTTGCATAGTATATTGTAAATAAAAACGAGGAAAAGAGGTGAAAAACATGCTTGTAACAATCGGTTCAATAACAACCGCATCACGTGCGGCAAAGGTTATACGCCGTGTTCTTGGTATAAATGTACAGGTTATTCACACACCGACACAGCTTAACCGTGGCGGATGCTCATATTCTATAAAATTCAGTGATAACTATCATATGTCGGTAAAACGTGTCATTTCAGAATATAATATTCCTGTAAAGCGATGGTACGGTGAATCGGACGGGGGTGTTTACAATGATTTATCTTGATAACGCCGCCACCACACGCAAAAAACCGTATTCGGTGTATACGGCAATGCTTCATTACTCACTTTTTATGGGCGGTAACGCAGGCAGAGGCGTAAACGGTCTTTCGCTTGGCGGAATAAATACCATTCTTTCGGCACAGGAATCGGCGGCAAAGCTTTTCGGTATGCGTGATGAGGGAAATATTGTTTTTACGCTTAATGCAACGTATGCACTCAATATGGCGATACTTGGAACACTTACACCCAAAGACCATATAGTAGTAACCGCAATGGAGCATAACAGCGTCTTGCGTCCGGCGGCACTCCACGGAAACTATTCGGTCGCTGTCGCTGATAAAAACGGATATGTCGCACCGCTTGCAGTACGCAAGTGTATGAAGCCTGAGACAAAGCTCGTTGTATGCACACATGTTTCAAACGTATGCGGAACTTTACAAAACGTTCAGGAGATTGCTCGTATAGCGCACGAAAACGGAGCAATGTTTTTGCTTGATACATCGCAAAGTGCAGGCTCAAGAGAGGTTTTGATGTCAAAAACGGGTGCCGATATGCTTGCCTGCCCGGGTCATAAGGGACTTATGG
>JAFODX010000042.1 GCA_017380475.1 Clostridia bacterium | reverse complement strand
TGTATATCTTTACCCATCGTCATTATATCACATCCCTTTTGATTTGTCTGCAAATTTTCCCAAAAATATTAACTCCAAACAAATATTGACAAAAAAAACTTAAAATGATATAATGGGGCAAGCAAGAGGAAGCGGTTATTCTGACACCTTTATAGAATGGGGGTGTCTGATATGAATATTGATTTAATAATTGATACAGTTTTATTACTTATCTTTTTAGAAATAATCAAGAACATAAAGAAATAACCGCTCTACTGCAATAGAACGGTTACATTTTTAAATAAAACCTTTTTGCAGAATAACCGTAGTTATTCCTCTTGCTACCATTCTAACATATAAATTCTATTCTGTCAATAAATATTTTCAAAATTTTTCGTCTGAGCAACCGCATTGGCGATTTTTTTATGCCTGTCTTTTCTTGACAAAACAACCTTAAAAATATATAATATTATAATGAAGGAGTTGATTGGTATGGCAAAAAAACAGTTTTCTGTTACGGGTATGACCTGTGCGGCTTGCTCGGCACGTGTGGAAAAGGCAGTTTCCGCAGTTGCAGGGGTTAGTTCGTGTGCCGTAAATCTTCTTACCAACTCAATGACAGTTGAGGGAACGGCAACCGACAAGGCAATTGAAGATGCCGTTATAAAAGCAGGATACGGAATTAAAGGTACAGACCGTACAGATAATGCCGAAGAAAAAGGACTTATATCAAGGCTTGTTTCTTCGCTCGTTCTGCTTATCGTTCTTATGTATTTTTCGATGGGATATACAATGTGGAGTTTCCCGTTGCCCGACTTTTTTGACCGTAACCCCGTATCGGTGGGGCTTGTGCAGTTACTTCTCTCTGTTACCATTATGATTATCAACAGGAAATTTTTCATAAACGGCACACGAGGAATACTGAACAAATCCCCGAATATGGACACACTTGTGTCACTCGGTTCGGGGGCATCGTTTATATACAGTCTCTACGCACTTTTTGCTATGAGTGACGCACAGGCGCTTGGAAATTCTGAACACGCACGGCATTTTCTGCACGAATTCTATTTCGAGTCGGCGGCGATGATTTTAGTACTCATAACCGTTGGTAAAATGCTTGAGGCACGGTCAAAGGGTAAAACAACGAGTGCACTTGAGGGGTTGAAAAAGCTCACACCTAAAACGGCAGTGATACTGCGTGACGGTGTAGAAGTGACGGTTGATATATCCGAAATCAGAAAGGGCGATATATTCATAGTCCGAACGGGCGAAAGCATACCTGCCGACGGGCGTATCATTGACGGACACTGTGCTGTTAATGAATCCGCACTCACGGGTGAAAGCATACCCGTTGACAAAGCTGTCGGCGACGAGGTTAGTGCCGCTGCGATAAATGTATCGGGATTTATAAAATGCGAGGCAATCAAAGTCAGCGATGACACGCTTATTTCACAGATTATACGAATGGTGAGCGATGCATCAGCTACAAAAGCACCCGTCGCAAAAGCGGCAGACAAAGTTTCGGGCATTTTCGTTCCCGTAGTAATCGCAATTGCTGTTGTTACTCTCGTTATCTGGCTTATCGCAGGCGAAACGGTCGGTTTTGCACTTGCACGTGCCATTTCGGTTCTTGTTATAAGCTGTCCGTGTGCATTGGGACTTGCAACACCTGTTGCGATAATGGTCGGAAACGGCGTTGGCGCAAAGAACGGCATACTGTTCAAAAACGCAACCACACTTGAAAATGCAGGCAAAACAGAGATTGTTGTGCTTGACAAAACAGGTACAATCACCAACGGTACACCGAAAGTTACTGATGTTATTCCGTTTGGCATAACCGAAAACGAGCTTTTAAAAACGGCATATTCACTTGAAATAAAGAGTTTGCATCCGCTCGCACTTGCAATAGTCGACGAGGCAAAAAAACAACAGTTGACTGCAGACGAAACCGAAAACTTCAAAGAGGTTTCGGGGAACGGACTCACAGCAGAGCTTAACGGCTCACAAATAATCGGAGGAAACCAAAAATTTATCGAATCTTCAGCGATACTTTCCGATGAACAGAACACCGTATCAGACCGCCTTGCAAAAGACGGAAAAACACCGCTGTTCTTTGCAAAAAACGGTGAGGTTATCGGCATAATTGCGGTTGCTGACACGATAAAACCCGACAGCACAAAAGCGATAGCAGAGCTTTCGGGAATGGGTATTCGGGTTATAATGCTCACGGGCGATAACGAGCGTACGGCAAATGCGATAAAAGCACAAACGGGTGTCAGCGAAGTTATTGCCGAGGTTCTGCCCGATGAAAAGGCAAAGGTAATAACAGAACTCAAAAAACAAGGCAACGTCACAATGGTGGGCGATGGCATAAACGATGCACCTGCACTCACCACTGCCAATACAGGTATTGCAATCGGGTCCGGCACGGATATCGCAATAGATTCGGCTGACGTTGTACTGATGAAAAGTAATCTCACAGACGTACCTGCGACAATTCGCATAAGCCGTAAAACGCTTAAAAACATTCACGAAAATCTGTTCTGGGCGTTTATATATAACGTAATCGGAATACCCATTGCTGCAGGTGTTCTTATACCGGTCTTCGGCATCGGTTTAAATCCGATGATTGGTGCTGCGGCTATGTCGCTTTCAAGCTTTTTTGTGGTAACTAACGCATTAAGGCTGAATTTTGTCAAGATATACAGTCCCGATAAGGACAAAAAAATAAAGCATAAAAAGGAGAAAAAGACAATGGAAAAAGTATTAAAAGCCGAGGGGATTATGTGTATGCACTGCGAGGCAAGAGTTAAAAAGTGCCTTGAAGCAATTGACGGCGTAACAGAGGCGTCAGCAAACCACGAAACAGGCATTGTTACTGTTAAACTCGCAAAAGATGTGCCGACAGAAACACTTAAATCTGCAATAGAAGCAGAGGGATATAAGGTTATAGATTAAAAAACTGCCGAAAGGCAGTTTTTATATTTCTTCATACAATATTTCGTCTGGGTCTTCAATTTCAAGTGCCTGACACATTAGTATAAACCCAATCAACGGCAATGCATCCTCGCCTTTCTCATATAAATCAATCTGCTCGGCTGTCAGATTGTCGTCTGTCATATCTGCAAGCTGTTCCAAAGTCAGATTTTTTGAAAGTCTGATTTCTCTGAACATATTGCCTGCTTCTTTTTTGGAACGTAGTTTCATATTCTTTTCCTCCATAAATTAAAAAATGCGCCGGACAAACCGACGCATGCAAAACGTCAGCTTGGTCCATGCGACTGGCTTTTCGTTTGCAATGTAACAGAACAAAAAGTACCAAGACTAACATTGTTGCCAATGATAGTCTGCTACATTGCATCAAAACAATATTCAAGCCAATCGCAACTATATTTTACCACATTACATCCAATTTGTAAAGAGGAAAAATAAAAACTGCCTTTCGGCAGTTTTATTATAACTCGATAAATCCAAAGAAATCCGGCACATGATAATCCGGTCTTTCCACCTCAACGGGTGCCCACGCAGTATAATGCTTGTGGTCTGTTGCATCGGCACATTTATAGAAGTTTGCACGGCATACATAGTTTATGTTCTCAAAATACTTATGCAAAAACGCATCGGGGATATAATATTTGAGCGTCCAGTCGCCATCGTTGGGGATTGACTCAATATCAAATGTCTTTCTGTCCTCCTCAATGTGCAGTCTGTCATAACGGTCCTTGCCAAGTCCGATATGTGCAACGCACTTTGGATTGATTTCAAAATTGATATACTTCGTACTCCACGGGTCGGGCTTGAAGAAAAATTCCATACAACTGTCTTTGCAGACGTGTCCGTTTTCTTCCGTTATTTCTGCACGCAGATTTTTCTCTGTTGAGTGCATCATTATGCTTATGCCCTCCGGGCCTCTTAACATCTTGAACTTCGTTTCAATCGGTTCTTTAACCTCTACCCAGCCTGTATCTGTGAGCATTGCCCACTCGGCATTGTTCCATTCTGCCGAATTGATATCGGGGTTTATTACATTTGTTTTTCCTGCTTTATAACGCATTTTTTCCTCCTGATAGCTTTTATTTTCTCGATTTTACCATATAATATAAACATTGTCAATTATTCTTCGTAAATATCATACGCAGAAAGAATATGCTTTGAAATTTTGTACATCAAAGCAACTGCATCACGTTTGATTTCAAGGTCTGCCTTTGCAAGCTGACCGTTATTGTTTGCTTTGAAAAACGCCGTCGCTTCGAGTGTGAAATAACCCTCAAAACCGGAGTCAATAAGACCTCTCACAATCGCATCATAATCACACGTTCCGAGAAGCGGTGATGTATGCTCATCACGTTTTCCGCTATTGTCGTGGATATGTAACGCCTTTAAATTCTTGCCAAGCTCTGTTATTTCCTTATACTGGTCTCTTGCGTCAAGGTTTGCGTGACCTACGTCCCACGCCACACCAAAAAGCGGATGGTTCATAAACTCAACAAAACCGTTCAGTTCCTCTGCACTCGCAGGGAAAAACAGTCCGTTGGGACAAAAACTCACTGCCGAGTTTTCAAACAGGATATTAACATCGTGTTTTTCCATTGCAGGTATCAGGGCTCTGAAAAACGGCTCGTTAGCTTTATAATATGCAAGACTTCCGTCGGCACGTTTCCAGTCATCATAAAATCCCGAATGGATGACCATATTTTTAACACCCAGTATTTCACACGCCTCTATTGAACGGTTTGTGGCAATTATACCCGCTTCTGCGTCCTTGCCTCTGATTTCACAAATGGGTGCGTGTGCCTGAACAAAAGTGAATCCATGTTCATCCGCCGCTTCCTTTGCTTTTAAAACGTGTTCTTTCCAGTCATCGGTCAATAGCGGACTTATTTCAGGTTTTATCACCGAATCGAAAAAACTGTAGTCAAGGTACTTAAAGCCTGTGCCCTCATACGCCTTTACCGCCTCGGCAGCATTCTGAACGTATGGATAAAATTCTTCTATTGTTGTTGCTATTTTCATTTTATTCCTGCCTTTCTTAAATCATTTCTACTCTGATTTGAGCAAAGAACCTGTCCACTAAATCTTTTGTTACCATTCCGGTCTGTTCAAACTGTGTGTTTGCAGTTCCTGTTGCCATACCGAGCTTTATAGCATCCTCTAAACTGTAGCCCATATCAAGTCCTGCGGCTATACCTGCAACGGTGCTGTCGCCTGAACCTACAGCATTTACCACATTGACAGGCTGTGTCAAAAACTTATAGCACTCTCCGTCTATCATAGCTGCCGCACCGTCTTTTCCAAGAGAGAGTAGAGGAACTTCTACTCCTTTTTCTTTTAGGTAAAAAAGTGCATCTTTTATGTCATCGTCTGTTGTTATTTCCTTATTCATAAGTGCGGAAAGCTCATCCTCGTTCGGCTTTACCATATACGGATTCGCACAAAGGATTTCTTCAAGTGTTTTTCCGCTTGTGTCTATAATGATTTTCTTGCCTTTTTCCTTTGCAATCCGGGAAAGTTCAGCATAAAAATCACTTGTTAAACCTCTCGGTAAACTACCCGAAACACAAATTATATCGTAGTCTTTGATATATGCCGAGTAGTCGCTGATAAATCTTTGTCTTTCTTCCTCGGAAACCTTCGGGCCTGCTTCAAGAATTTCGCCCGAAGCACCGTTTTCGTCAGAAATATTTATACAGGTTCTTGTTTCCTCCTCAATATCGGTGAAAAGATTCTTTATTCCCTGCTTTTCTATCTCGGATTTAATGAATTCGCCCGTGTATCCGCCAACAAATCCCATTGCTGCGGTTTCTCTGCCTATGATGTGTGCAACACGAGCCACGTTAAGACCTTTTCCGCCGGCAGAACAGGAAATCCGGTCTGCCCTGTGTACCTTACCAATTTCAAAACCATTAATGAAATATACCCTGTCTATTGCAGGATTTGCCGTAACCGTTAAAATCATAGCTGACTCCTTTCGGTTCTGTAATTAAATATATGTGCATTATATCACATCATCATAGCAATAGCAAGATTTTTCCGCAAAAAAAGCACGGCCGTTGCCGTGCTTTTGGTTTTGAATTTACGCCTTAAGGTTAGCCTCAAGCTTTGCAAGCTCTTCTGCCATTTCCTTCGG
>JAFODX010000041.1 GCA_017380475.1 Clostridia bacterium | reverse complement strand
TGTGATATTTTCAATGAGCCGTAGGCTGTACCACTGACTGAAACTGTTCCAACTTCTGTGCCGTTTAAAATTACTTTTGCAAGAGCTGTTGTATAATCGGCAAATAGTTCAAGCTTGTTCCAATTATTTTGCAACACATCGGCACTGCCTGAACCTGCATTTATCTTATTGCCGGCAAGAGTTATATCAAACGATTTCGTTCCGTTCTGTGCCATAACACTGAATGTTGTTCCGATATTCTCGTTTGCAAAGAATGCAAATTCTATACGCTTTTCTTTATTACTCTTATAGAAGTTATGTGCCGGATACTCTCCTGCTTTCTGAACAAACTTATCGCCAAGCTCAATTTCGCCACTCTTAATTTGATCATCTGTAATAACCGGAATGGTTACCTTTGGCACTTCTGCCGGTGCACTGTCGCTTTTTAAAGTATGTGCAAGATATGTGTTTGTAAAAATATGACCACTTGACCACGTAACACCGCCCGGGAAATATTTCGGTGTATTGTCACCATTTATATCACCACAACCATATGATGCGAATGTTCCTGCTGTGTAGCAGTTTTCAAATGTTACTTTTGTGTTCGTTCCAAGTCTTCCGGCAAATTCAGCGTGGTATGCATTAGGTGATCCTTTTAGTGTGATATTCATTACGTATGAATTGCTGATAACTGATCTGTCACTCATAAGACCGACCATACCGCCTACCTGACCTTCTGAAAGCCACATATTCGAGTTTGTTGCAGAAAAGTTTTTAACGTAACAGCTGTCAATCGTTGCACCAATCGTATATCCGGCAATTGCACCACAATGGTCTACTCTGGGCTGATTATTTGCGTTTTGATATGAAAACACAAAATTTTCACATCCCAGATTTTTTACCGTTGCACCTGAACCAAGTGCACCGAAAAGTCCGATTCCGCCATCGTATGCCTGAGTGATTTTCAAGTTCTTTACAATATGACCGTTACCATTAAATGTGCCAAGGAACGGTCTGTATGATACAACACTATTTGAATCGTATCTGCCTATCGGGAGCCAGTTTTTTTCGTTGATATCAACATCGGTTATAAGCTCAATTATTTTTCCTTCAAACGTAACCCCCGAATTTGAAACAAGTGATGCAAAACCGGCAAATTCTGCCGCATTTCTGATTGTAAATGTCGTTTTGGTTGGGTCAAGATACCAGTCTGTATCAACAGTTGTTCCGTCCCATACAGATGAACGCGATACATCGCCCAAAAGCTCTGTCTCTCCACCTTCATCTATTCCGAGAACATAACGGTGATCGCCCGTCACACCCTCTGTTGCGACAAGGTTTTTATCATTTATAACAGCATCCGCAGGCATACTTGAAAAGTCAATGTTTTTGTATATTTCATTTTCAAAGCCTGTTTTTTCTGCAACCAAAAGATCTGTTGTAACAGCATCAATATTTACATTAGCCGTTACCAAATCATCAATATTTGTTGTTTCTGCCAGGGCGTACAAAGGTTGCACAGCAAGCATAGCCGACAGAATTACTGATATTGTTTTCTTTCCGTAAATCATTCTTGTACCCCCTTATTTCACTATTATAATTTCGCGTGTGTTATTGTAACGCTGTCTTATAAACACTCTCTGACCTTCTGCTAAATCATCAGTAGTAAGTGTTCGCATAGAATCCATATCATTGTATTCAACTACCGATGCATAGTCTGTAAGAACTACAGGCCATTCTGTGCCGTCAACATCTATTATCACATTTGGGCCATCAACATAAGTTATTGTACCCTTAAGCGTTCTCATAACTGAATTGGTCTGCTCAACCTGTTCACCGTTCCAGAGGATTTCGTCCGCAAAAGGCTGAGTGAAATCAACAAGTGTTCTGAACAGAATCATACAGTGCATATTGTCTGCTGTTTCTGCATATTTAAGTTCTTCTGTATTCATCTTGTACTGAATAAGTGCACCCGGTTTCAGATTTTCAAGTGGTTCTGAATTATTTTCAAGAACATCACGAACAAGAACTTCTTCAATTTTTCCGTCTGTGTAACCTGATAACATAAGCTTGATTTCGCCTTCGTCATCTACCTTGTAGCTGACATCGGTTATGAGCATCAAGGTGTCATTCGCAACATCGGTTACGTATTTATTACCTGATGTTACTGTCATCATCGGAATGAGAACTATACATTCAACATGCTTATTGCGTACATCATAAAGCAATGAACGCATACTCGAACCATTTGACATTAGCTGTACGGCATTTCCCGATCTGTAATCTTCAAGAGTTCCGCCGTTAGGAATATAAAATGCAACAGTTTCATCGTCTACTATATAGTCATCGCCTACAAGCTTTCCTGAATATACTCGCATTTCCGACTCAATAACATTTTCGTACCAGCTGTTACCTGAACCGTTTTTATCAACAAGATATATTTCTGTCAAAACACCATCTGTAACACTGTACTTCATCAACTGTTTTACAATGGTGGTTTCACCGTTTTTCAGAATGGTTTCAAGTTCTGTGAATCCAACACGCTTTACTGTATATGTTATATCGTCCATATATCCCAGACGAAGTTTTCTTCCTGACGCTATCGGCAATGTTTCAAATTCATTATTATGGTTAAGGAATTTAACATACCCCTCATCGTCTATTCCTTCTGTTGCAACACT
>JAFODX010000040.1 GCA_017380475.1 Clostridia bacterium | reverse complement strand
TTTGCAGACCTTAAAGACGATATGCGTCTTGCAGAGGATATGCTTAAGTATATAATCAACTACTGTCTTGAAAACGCACCGGAAGAAATGGAATTCTTCAATAAGTTCATTGATAACGGCTTGCTTGAAAGACTTAATAACGTCGTTTCAAACGACTTTGCTCACGTGACATATACTGAGGCTATAGAAATCCTTAAAAAGCATAACGACGAGTTTGCATATAAAGTAGAGTGGGGTTGCGATCTTCAGACAGAGCATGAGCGTTATCTTACAGAAACAGTTTATAAGCGTCCTGTTATGGTAACTGATTATCCGAAAGAGATTAAAGCCTTCTATATGAAGCTTAATGACGATAAAAAGACAGTTGCCGCAATGGACGTATTAGTTCCGGGTATCGGCGAAATTATCGGTGGTAGCCAGAGAGAAGAGAACTACGACGTTCTTGTAGACAGAATGAACGAAATGGGACTTGACCCGAAGGACTACGACTGGTATCTTGATTTGCGTAAGTATGGTACAAACAAACACGCAGGCTTCGGTCTTGGCTTTGAACGTGCAGTTATGTATATAACCGGTATGCAGAATATACGTGACGTATTGCCGTTCCCGAGAACTGTAGGTACTGCAGAATTCTAAATCTGAGGAATTATATATGTTTATATATATTTTTATAGCGGCACTGGCAGTGTATCTGATATCAATAATAATCCCGTTCAGCTACAAATTCAGAAGCCGTAAAGCTCTTGCGGACGGTGATTTTGCCAATGCCAGACAGTGCTATCAGAAAGCATTAAAATGGTCTAAATACAACTTTAAAACACAGATGGAGTATGTCTATATCATTTTGCGTACCGGCAATTTTGAAGAAGCTCTTGGTGTTATGAACAAACTTTTATCATACAAAATGGACCCCAAAAACCGTAATCTCGCAGTTATACAGAGATGTATGTGCTATTACAAAACAGGGAACTTTGAGGATGCATACAATGATGCTCAGGAATTGTATGATGACGGTTACCGCAGTATTATGCTGTACGGTCTTTTGGGATATTTCAAAATATTAAAAGCACCACTTTCGGATGAAACGTTCGATTTCTGCAGAGAAGCATACGAATATGCAGATGATGACCGTGACATATGCGATAATTTACTTATTTGCTATTATAACAAGGGCGAATACTGCAAAGCGAAAGAAATTTCAGATGTAGTATTGGAAAAAGAACCGATGTTTGTTGAAGCATGGTATCACGGTGCGCAGATTGACATCGCTTTGGGTGACTATAAATCTGCACGCGAGAAACTGGATAGAATTCCGGATTGCAAACGCTCACCAATGACTACGATACCTGAAGATGATGTTCAGAAATTAAGTATAACAGTAGATGAAAAGCTTAAGGAGAATAACTGATGCTTACACCTCTTGCTGACAGAATACGCCCTGCATCACTTGATGAAGTAGTAGGACAAGCTCATCTTATAGGAAAAGATAAGCTTTTACGGCGTATAATTGAGAACAATGAAGTTCCGAATATGATTTTTTACGGCCCGAGCGGAGTAGGAAAGACTACTGTGGCAAATATTATTGCTGCAAAAACAGGAAGAACTCTGCACAAGCTGAATGCAACTACGGCGTCTGTTTCGGATATCAAAAATATTGTTTCGACACTTGATTCATTTCTTGCGCCTGAGGGAGTGCTTTTATATCTTGACGAGATACAGCATTTTAATAAAAAACAACAGCAGTCGCTTCTCGAATTCATGGAGAACGGTAAAATAACTCTTATAGCAAGTACAACGGAAAATCCGTATTTTTATGTGTACAATGCAGTTCTTTCAAGAAGCGTAGTGTTTGAATTTAAACCCGTGGCAGCAGAAGAAATAGAAATTGCTGTTAAACGTGGAACAGACATTCTCTCAAAAGAACTGTTTAGTGCGTATAATGTAACAATTGAAGACGGTGTTTTTGCTCATATAGCACAAACTGCTAACGGTGATGTAAGAAAGGCGCTGAATTCACTTGAGGCAATATATATGGCAATGTGTCCTGAGGACGATAAAAATGTAATACTTTCACTCGAACTTGCCGAACAGGCGACACAGAAAAACGCATTACGTTACGACAAAGACGGCGATAGCCATTATGATATTCTTTCAGCTTTCCAGAAATCTGTAAGAGGTTCTGATCCTGATGCAGCTATACACTATCTTGCACGACTCGTTGCAGCAGGCGATCTGGCAAGTATATGCAGACGGATACTTGTAATGGCGGCAGAGGATATAGGACTTGCATACCCGCAGGCTATAACTGTTGTTAAATCGTGTGTGGATGCAGCGTTACAGCTTGGTTTCCCGGAAGCAAGGATACCACTTGCTGAAGCTGTTATATTGCTTGCAACAGCACCTAAATCCAATAGTGCTATCTGTGCGATAGATGAAGCGTTATCGGATATTAAAACGATGGATACAGGCGAAATACCGTCACATTTAAAAGATTCTCATTATGAGGGTTCTCAGGCGTTGGGACACGGTACAAATTATAAATATCCTCATTCGTATCCCGAACATTATGTAAAACAGCAATATTTACCTGATAACATTAAGGACAGAAAATACTACGAGTTCGGGGACAACAAAACAGAATCATCAGCTAAAGAATACTGGCGTAAAATTAAAAAAGATGTATAAATAAGCGTAGATTGGTAATAATTTTACTGTATCTACGGAATTGTAAGCCATAGAAAACTGAATAAGAGCTTGCCTTTCCGCGAAATGGAGTGATTTTGTGACAAAAGGCAAGCTTTTTTTGGTACTTTCAGCATTTTTTTACGGCATTTTACCCGTTTTTGCATCTGTGGCGTACAGAGGCGGTATAAACGGTGTAACTTTATCGTTTTTAAGAAGCTTTATTTCTGTACCTGTTTTGTATGCAATGATACGTGCCGACAAAAAAAGTCTTCATCTTACCCGAAAACAGGTATACGATGTTATAAAACTTTCGGTTTTTGGCGGTGCATTACGCCGAAAACCTGCTCTACCTCCTCCGCGAAAACTGCGAGTTTTCCGAGCTGGAAGCCAAAATTCTGGACCTGTGCTTAATTTTGCATGCTGACCATAGCGGCGGTAATAACTCCGCC
>JAFODX010000039.1 GCA_017380475.1 Clostridia bacterium | reverse complement strand
TCATATTCAGCAGTCGCCCAGCCGTCACGTCCCGATGCAAATATAACAGGTGTGTCAAGCTGTTCCTCGGTTGCACCAAGGTCTATAAACAGTTCAAGCACCTCATCTACTACCTCATACGGTCTTGCGTTCGGCCTGTCAACCTTATTAACCACTATAATCGGCTGAAGATTTAATGCAAGCGCCTTTGAAAGCACAAAACGGGTCTGTGGCATACAACCCTCAAATGCGTCAACAAGCAATAATACGCCGTCAACCATCTCAAGACCACGCTCTACCTCACCGCCGAAATCTGCGTGACCGGGTGTGTCTATAATATTTATCTTTGTATCCTTGTACCAAAGCGATGTGTTCTTTGCAAGTATTGTTATACCACGCTCACGTTCAAGGTCATTTGAGTCCATTACACGCTCGTCAACTGCTTCATTTTCACGGAATGTTCCGCTCTGCGCAAGCATTGCATCAACAAGTGTTGTTTTGCCGTGGTCAACGTGTGCTATTATCGCTATGTTTCTTATGTTTTCTCTTTTTACCACTGTTGTATTTCCTCTCAGTTTTTTACATCAATGCAGCACTGATTGCACCTGCAACAAATGTTATAATCATTATTGCCGCAATCACAAAGCATGTGATTTTCACTGTCTTTTTACTCATATCCGTTCTCCTTACTTATTAAGAACTCTTAAAATTACGGTCGCAGCCTGTGCACGTGTTGCAGTAAAAGATGGGTTGAACATATTATCGTCCATTCCGTCCATGAAACCGTTTTCCACTGCCTGAGCTACGGAAGCCCTTGCCCATTCACTTATTTTATCATTATCTGAAAATACTGTCTTTTTTCAAGATAAAGTTTTGCTATTTGTCAGAATCGTTCTTGTATACTGATACATATACTGAGTAAGCACTGCCATTTCTTCACGTTTTATCGGCAGGTCGCCGTTGAATGCACCCTTGTATATAACTTTGGTATATGTAGCGTTTCCGTTTTCATCCACCTTATAATCAACGCTTTCGCTATAGCCTGTAACCATATCTTTCGGGATGAGTCCACAATCGAGTGCACCCTGGAGATAGTCGCAGTACCAGTCATTCTTATCAGCATCAAGGCACTCACCTGTACGTACCGGAGCAGTTTTTACACCTGTTGCCTCCATTATCATTTTGAGATACTGTGCACGTGTGACCGCACCGTCAGGCATAAACTCCGTATCGGTAACGCCGTTTACCACACCTTTTTTGGCAAGGGTCATAATTGAATCCTTTGCCCAGTGATTTGTTATATCGGTAAAGTTTACTGCCGATACTGTTTGTGAAAGTACAATCATCACTGCCATAGACAATGCAATAATTCTTTTTTTCATTATATCACCTGTTCCTTAAACCTTTAAAAAACTCTTTTATCAAGTTCTTACATTCATCTTCCATTATACCGCCCGTTGTACCTGTTGTAAAGTTACACAGATTCATATCGAGCAAATTTATTTTTGAGCCTGCACAGCCTGATTTTTCATCGTATGCACCGTAATAGACGTGCTCAATACGTGAGTTGAGAATAGCCCCTGCACACATCGGACACGGCTCAAGTGTGACATACATCTCACAATCCGGCAATCTCCAGCCACCAAGCTTTTTGCATGCACGGTCTATTGCTATGATTTCTGCGTGCAACAGTGCATTTTTCTTTGTTTCACGTTTGTTGTATCCGCGTGATATTATTTCTCCGTCACGCACTATCACAGCACCAACGGGCATTTCTCCCAACTCCGCCGCTTTTTTCGCCTGACGCAGTGCTTCACGCATAAATTTTTGTTCCATAGCTTGTCCTTTTCCTTATGCACTCACCTCATAAGACATAGAAGCGAGCAAATTGCGACGCTTATAGGTCTTATGATCTGTAATCACCATTGATTTTGACATACTCATATGTCAAATCACAGCCCCACGCCTTTGCCTCTGCATTGCCAAGATTCAGATTTACGTCAATGAAGATGTCCTCTTCAGAAAGTATCTCTTTTGCAAGTTCCTCCGAGAACGGGATACCTGCACCGTTACGGCATACAGGTAACACACCCACACTTGAACGGAAATCAACATCTACCTTGTTTATATCAAATTCAGCCTCAGCATAGCCGATTGCACAGAGAACTCTGCCCCAGTTAGCATCAGCGCCGAACATCGCACACTTTAAAAGCGGTGAACGGATAACACTCTTTGCAACTATTATTGCAGTGTCTGTATCGGGTGAGCCTGATACTGTACACTCAAGCAACTTTGTTGCACCCTCGCCGTCTTTGGCAAGCATCTTTGTAAGCTCGCTCATCACAACATAAAGTGCTTCTTTGAATATATCGTAATCCTTGCCCTCTGACACAATTTCAGTGTTTTCTGCAAGTCCGTTTGCGTGAAGAAGTATAGTATCGTTTGTTGATGTATCACCGTCAACGCTCAGGCAGTTATATGTAACCTTAACAATCTCGGATAACGCTTTCTGAAGCATATCAGCCGATACTGATGCATCAGTTGTTATAAAGTTCAGGGTAGTTGCCATATTCGGGTGTATCATACCGCTGCCCTTTGCCATACCGCCCAGACGGCATACCTTTCCGTCAAGCTCAAATTCAACAGCGTATTCTTTTTTCACGGTATCGGTAGTCATAATAGCAGTTGCTGCACGCTCGTTACCGTCATATGTAATACCCTGTGCAAGTGCCCCTACATTTTCAGCAATAGGCTCAATCGGCAATATCTGACCGATAACACCCGTTGATGCAACAAGCACCTCGTCACTTGCAATGCCAAGCTCTTTTGCTGCAAGTTCGCACATTGCCTCAGCTTTTTCTACACCATCAGCATTGCAGGTGTTTGCATTCTTTGAATTCATTATAACAGCACGTGCCACACCGCCTGTCGCTTCAAGGTGTGCCTTTGTCACCAGAATCGGTGCACCTTTTACTTTATTGGTTGTATACACACCTGCAGTTTTTGCAGGCACGTCCGATACATAAAGTCCCAAATCGTTTTTGTCGGGATTCTTGTTAAGACCGCAGTTAAGACCATTCGCCTTATAGCCTTTTGCGGCGCATACTCCGCCATCAATTACCTTATACATATTTATCCAGTCCTTTCAAATAATCAAATCAAGGATTGCTTTGAGGCGCAATCCTTGTCTTTATACTTATTCCTCATCCTCGGGATCAGGTTCGAAAAGTTTTGTGACAATAACCTCTGTCACACGGCGCGGGTCACGCTTTGACACGCATACGTGCAACGGCCCGAATGTGAATTCGTCACCAACACGGGGTATTTTGCCAAACTCCTCAACAACCCAACCGCCTACAGTTGAATGGTCTATGTCCTCTTCCATATCAAAGAGTGCAAACATATCGTCAAGGTCCGCTGTTGAACGGACTTTGTATTTCTTGTCTGCAATCTGTACAAACGGCTCTACTACCGTATCGTGCTCGTCCCAGATTTCGCCGACAAGCTCTTCTAATATATCTTCAAGCGTTACTATACCTACAGTACCGCCGAATTCGTCAAGAATTATTGCCATATGTGACTTTTTTGACTGCAATGTTCTTAATAGCTCTGATATTTTCATAGACGGTACAACGAAAATCGGCTCCGTCATAACACTGCTTAATGTCTGTTGTGTTTTACGCATTACAGCAAAGTCTTTCTGATTGAGTATACCGATGATGTTGTCTATTGTGTCACGGTAGACAGGCAAACGTGAAAAGCCCTTTTCAAACTGTTCGGCTATTTCTTCTATACTGTCCTCTATGTCTATAGCTACAAGGTCAACACGACTCGTGTATATGTCTTCAACCTCAATATCATCAAACTCAATTGCGTTTCTGATAAGCTCACTTTCGTTCTGGTCAATCTCACCGTCCTGATGAGCTTCCTCAACCATTGTGATAAGCTCTTCTTCGGTAACACCACGGTCTACCTCTACTTTGAATATTTTATAAACAAGCTTCTGCCATAACGAAATAAACAAATTAATGGGCTTGAAAATAACCATACACACCGAAATTGCAGGTGTTGCAAACATCGCAAACCTTTCCGGCATATTCTTTGCAAGTCCCTTCGGCGTTATTTCGCCAAACATAAGTACAACAACAGTTGTTACTACTGTTGCCACAGTTGAGCCCAAGTCTGCATTTCCGTTAAAGAACTCTATAAACATTGTTGTTGCAATTGCAGTTGCACCGATATTTACAAGGTTGTTTCCGATAAGTATTGTTGATAGCAGTGAGTCAAGATTTTCAGAAACTTTAAGTGTTTTTTTTGCACGTTTGTTTCCGTCACCTGCAAGCGATTTAAGTCTTATCTTGTTCGCAGAAAAGAACGCCGTTTCCGTTGCCGAAAAGAACGCTGATAAAATCACTAAAACTACAAGAATAATAATTCGCGACAAACTGTCGTCCATATAAAAAATTGCTCCTCCTTAAAAGCCACAGCACATATATGTCTTTTCTGGCCGGAATACTCAACAGCCGGCACATATGTGCACATTCATAAGTTACCTAAATTATTATACAATACAAAGTGCCAAAAATCAAGTGTTTTTCTTACTTTTTTTGCGTTTTTTTACTCTTATCCTCAATATTCGCATACCTATTCGCCAGAAATATCCGTTTTCGATATGTTTGTTGATTTCCGCACCTATCAAAAGGATGTAAATACAGAAGAAAAGCCACAGCATAAGAAGCATTACCGCAGTAAGACTGCCGTAGATATACGATACGCCCGGGAAATAGGTAATATATATCGAAATCCAGTATGATGCCAACAACCAGCCGATTGCCGTAACAGCAGCACCCCATAATTGTCCCCTGTATTTATTCTTCTTCTGTGGCAGGAATGTGAACAGTGCCGCAAACGCAAGTATGAACAGCACAAAGAATATAACTGTTCTGAATTTAATCAGGATATTGAATATATAATGAGCCAGTACAAACTCATCACTTATAAGACGTATTATGGAATCACCAAAGAGAAGTACCGTTATACTTGCAGCAAATATCAGTACCAGAAGAATGTTGTAGAAGAATGACAACAGTCTCATTCTTATCCAGCTCTGTTCCTTTGTTGTGCCGTAGATGCAGTTAAGTCCGCAGTATATAGCCGTAGTTCCTTTAGACGACGACCACAAAAGAGTGATAAATGCCGCAGAGAAAACAGCTGTTGACTGTGTGCGTTCAAATACCTCTGACAGAATGTCCGCAACAAAAACAGAAAACTGCTGCGGTAATATCTTATCAAGTGTCGTTACCACCGACTGCAAATCAATATCTATAAAGTACTTCAGACACAAAACCAGAAGCATTATAAACGGCACGGCAGAAAGGACAATGAAAAATGTTGCCTGAGCAGCATACACACCTACATTGTCCGCAAATATATCATCTATAAATTCTTTTATGAATCCTGAAAACCTTGCAATGCCTTTTTTAGGTTTTGCAACAGATTTATTTTTCTTGTCCATCATAAAACAACCCTTTCTTTTTTATATTATATCAGTTATTTTATGATTAGTCTATACTTTTTTGATTTTTTGTTACTATTTAACAACCGATATTCTGACAGAATATCCCAGATTATCCTCACATTCTGTTTTTATTCTTGAAATTGCTGCATCTGTTTTCGTTTTTTTACAAAAAGAAACCACACCGCATCGGCATATCCGTGTTGCATCAATCCCGTCAATCCCGTATGTTGCGTGCACTACCTCAACAGTTTCATTCGACGGGCGTAATAATCGCTCTATAGACTTTTCAGATTCGTTCACCATGTCAAACAAAACATCTGTCCTGCATTTCTTCAAACCCTGCACCGCAACACGTATACGTTCTTTCTCACCTATGGCAAATCGGTTTAAAAGTTCTTTGTCGTCAGACATTCTGTTTCTTTTTGTTCTGATAAGCAATACGTTATAATCAGACATCGGGAACGGAACACTTTTAATTTCCGAAAAACTTTTTACTGCACACCATCCTTTTGGTGCGTAATCATCGCAAATTACGGCATCGCCGTATTCTTTTACGCATCTTCCTGCACTGCCCATTTTAAAGAGAAGTTTGTTTACTGTGCAGAGAACCGTTTCCCTTACCCCGTAAATGTCGGGCATATCTGATTTATAAAGTACCTGTGCACCTTTTCCGCCAGCAACAAAATGAACATCGCATACATTTGTGTCCGAGTCCATAACCTTTAATACATCACCGTAATCTCTGCCGTATGCACGCACAGAGCAGTCGAACGGAAATGCAAGCTTATGAGTTTGTGCATCAAACAATACACAGGGCACGCCTGTTTTTTCAAAATATAATTTTCCGTTTGTTTCACCGTACCGTGTATAAAAGTCATTTTTCAGCCCTACCGATTTTTCTGTGTACATAAATATATTCCTCCCCTTTTTTGGTTATACTTTAATTTTAACCAATAAAACTGTTGACAATTCGCAAAAAAAATTGTATAATAGTCTTTGAGTATAATTTTGAAAGGTAATGATATCATGTCAGAAAACAAGGAAATAATCTTGACAAACGAAGGAAAAGCAAAGCTTGAGGCGGAGCTTTCACACCTTATAAGCGTGACACGTAAGGAAGTTTCAGAGAAGATTAAGGAAGCACGTTCATTCGGTGATTTGTCAGAAAATGCTGAGTATGATGCTGCAAAGGACGAACAGGCAGAGGTTGAAGCAAGAATCAGCCAGCTCGAACATATGCTCAAGAACTCAAAGGTTGTTGAAGTTGAATCAAACGACGTTGTTTCTGTCGGAAAGAAAGTTAAACTTGAATTCTTCGGCGAGCTTGCAGAGCTTATGGGCATGAAGGGCAAGGCTGAATATTCCATAGTAGGCTCATCAGAAGCAGACCCGGCACAGAATAAGCTTTCATATGAATCACCAATCGGTGCAGCTTGTATAAACAAGGCTGTAGGTGACAAGGTTTCAGCAGAAACACCGGGCGGTACAGTTGAGTTTAAAATACTCGCTATTAAAAAGGCATAAACAAAGGACATAATTTAAAGGCTGTGTAATTTTACACAGCCTTTTCTCATATCTTTTTATGAGGTGGTCTTTTTGTTGAATGTATTCCTTATCTCATATTCTGTGATGGCGGCAATAATAGGTGCAGGCTTTGCATCAGGTCAGGAAATCCTGCTCTACTTTGCGTGTTTCGGAAGATACGGCATAATCGGGATAGGCGTAACTGTGATTTTCTTCGGTATTTTTTCATATGCAGTTCTTTACGCCTGCCATAAAAACAAAATAACAGACTATGATTCATTCCTGAAGCTCTTTAAATTTCAGGCGAGCCGCAAAACAGTTAAAGCAATAACTCTTCTTTTTGCCTTTGCCGTATACGGTGCAATGCTCTCTGCTTCAGGAGAAATGCTGTATGACCTTTTCGGTATTTCAAAAGCTTCAGGTGCACTTTTTTGTACAATCTGTGCGATTCTTCTTTTTACTTTTGCAAACGAAAAAGTTTTCACTCTGAACGGTGTGCTGGGTACAGGACTCGTTATAGTTATAACTTTTTGCGTTCTTTATATGCTCTTCTACCGTGAATACCATGCATTTTCGCCGATATATATAAAATCTGCAAATAGCGGACTCGTTTATTCGGGATATAACCTTATTTCACTTACACCTGTGCTTGTTTCACTGTCAAAAAAACTACGGCACAAAACAGACTGCACCGCTGTCACTATGTCTATATCGGTTATGTCTGCAATTATTATGACCCTCATTTTCGTGCTTATTTCAATCTATGCAAACAAAATCAGCCTCGGCGAACTTCCGATGCTGACATTGGCAAAAAGACAAAGTCCGGGATTTGCACTTCTTTATTCATCTGTTCTCACGGTTGCAATCTTTACAACTTTGATTTCCTCAGGCGGTGCATTGTGCAGTGCTTTGAAAATCCAGAAACAACCGTCAAAGATTGCGCTTTTATCAAGCAGTGCATATCTGTTCTCAGGACTTGGTTTTTCTACACTTGTAAACACCGCATACCGCATTTGCGGTGTTGCCGGTTTTATCGCTTGCATCGCTATAATATGCGTATGCTTTTCATCAAAAAAACTTTTTTAAAATATTTTATCAAAAATGCGTTTTTTGACGTATTCAAATGATTTTCAACGAATACTGCAGATATTCTGTATTTTTACCGCAAAAACGAAACTTTTTCCGTTTGCAAATAAAATCGTATTATGGTATCATTAGAAAGTCGTTTGACGGCAGGGTAATGAAACACTTAAACTGACGGGATGTAGCGCAGTTTGGTAGCGCATCTGGTTTGGGACCAGAGGGCCGCAGGTTCGAATCCTGTCATCCCGACCAGAATTGTTTATGGGAGTTTAGCTCAGCTGGGAGAGCATCTGCCTTACAAGCAGAGGGTCACAGGTTCGAGCCCTGTAACTCCCACCATAATTCAACTTAATATGCTGGTGTAGCTCAATTGGCAGAGCAGCTGATTTGTAATCAGCAGGTTGCGGGTTCGAGTCCCATCACCAGCTCCAGCGGGACAAGTTATCTTGTCCCGTTAAATAAGGGAGAGTTCCCGAGTGGCCAAAGGGGACAGACTGTAAATCTGCTGCTTATAGCTTCGGTGGTTCGAATCCACCCTCTCCCACCAAAAATCCGTACACGATAGTGTACGGATTTTTATTTTGTTAACAGAAATTACATTTGAAACCGCCTATGTTTATCTGCTATAATAAAATAGTTGAGCATAGCTTCAACAAAATTATAGCAGGAGGTAAAGTACAT
>JAFODX010000038.1 GCA_017380475.1 Clostridia bacterium | reverse complement strand
GAGGCTATCTGTATATAGCCTATGTCGCCTTCAAGAACACCACCGGCTACCGTTGAAGTGTTTACCGCCGTTCTTGTTCCTACGAGAGATACAATCTCGCCATTACGCAGAACTTTTATATCAACCGTAGTGCCAAGCTCACCGACAACAAGGTTTCTGACCTCGGTTATGCTGTAGCCGACAACATTTACTCCGTCAACCTCGTAGAATCTGTCACCAAGCATAAACCCACTCTTCTGGGCAAGTCCGTTTTCTTCAACAAAGCTCACAATCTCTACATATTCACCAACCTGCTGTAAAGTTACACCAAGTCCGTAGAATGTTCTGTTGATTGAGTTTGTATAGTCTATGTATTCCTGTCTTGTATAGAAATCAGAATAATCGTCGAGGCTGTGCAATGCACTCTTAATAATTGCCACCAATGCCTCATCGCCGTTTTCTTCAAGATACTTTGAAATGCCAAGCATCATTATGTCCTCGGATGTATATGAGCTGTCGATGTATCTGTCAGCTATATATCCCGAAAGAAGCTCAAGAGCCTGATATTCAACACTTTTTTCTATCTCTTTATCTTCGGTTTTTGGTGCGGCAAATACGATTGTCTGAGAAAGCATCACAATTGCCGTCATAAGTGCTAATATTTTTTTCATAGTTTTACCTTTTTTCTCTTACCGAAATCTGCATATTATTCTCAATATCGCAGAGCTCGTACTGGATTTTTATTACTCCGCCGTTTTCGTCAAGGTTATAATCAAGCTTTTTTGTGAACAACTCCATACGCATATTACCGTACGGAGTGTTATACAGAAAATCCGTGGTTGTGCCGGGCTTATAATCCATATCAGAACTGCTCTCGCCTGTGCGCTTTACATTGGCGGTATCACCCTCAATACGTATCATAACCGTCGCAGTATCGGTCTTATACATAAGATAGTACTTTCCGTCCTTTTGACGCAATGAGCCTGTCCCGTTTTCACGGATATAGTCTGTTTCGCCATTGTTCACCTGACGGTTTATAACTTCTATTTCAAATCTATCAGTATTTTTCAATGTCAATTTTATTCACCTTGCCGTTTATCTTTGTCTCAAGGAAAATACTTCCCAACTCTTCAAAGCTTTCGACACTGTCGCTTACAAAGTAGCTGTAGCGGTCCTCATCACAGACTTCTGAATGTGCATTTTCGGGTGTGATTTTTTTTCTCAAAAACTTTGCGACCTCTTCACCCGGACTTACGAGTTTTACACTATCACCCATATACTCTGCAATTGCTTTCTTTAAAAGCGGATAATGCGTACAGCCGAGAATAAGCGTATCAACGCCCGCCTCACGGATATCCTTCAGATATTCCTCAATCACAAGCTTTGTAACGGGTGTGTCAAAATGTCCGTTCTCAACAAGCGGAACAAACAGCGGACATGCCTTTTTAAAGGTTTGTGCATCGGGATTATATTCGGCTATATATTTCTCATACGCACCGCTTTTGATTGTCGCAGTTGTTCCGATTATACCGATTTTATTGTTCTTTGTAACACGTGACGCTTCATATGCACCTGCATCAACAACGCCGTAAATGGGAACACCGTACTCGCCCTTGATATCCGGCAATGCCGCAGATGATGCCGTTCCGCACGCAATGATTATCATTTTCACGTCCTGACTCAGAAGGAAGTTAATATCATCGTGTGTATACTTAACAATCGTTTCCTTTGAACGTGTACCGTACGGAACACGTCCCGTATCGCCGAAATATACAATGCTTTCGTTCGGGAAAAGGTTCATAATCTCCTTTACGGCAGTAAGACCGCCAAGTCCCGAATCGAAAACACCTATTTTTCTGTTATCCATTATTTTACTCTCTCCTCAGCAAGGCTTATGAGCGTGTCTAAAAGCTCACTGTAGCCTATTCCTGATGCATTCCAAAGTTTGGGGTACATACTTATGTTTGTAAAGCCCGGAAGCGTATTGATTTCGTTCAATACAACCGAACCGTCTTTATGCTTTACGAAAAAGTCAACTCTTGAAAGTCCCTGACCGTCAAGTGCGTGGAATGCTCTTACCGCATACTCACGTATCTTATCCGATGTTTCTTCGGGAAGCTCTGCAGGAATTACAAGTACTGTTGAGTTGTCGTTATACTTTGCATCAAAGTCATAATACTCAACTGTTGGCTTTATCTCGCCGATAACCGAGCCTTTTGCGTCACTGTTACCGAGCACTGCACACTCTACCTCGTGACCGTCTATATGTTCCTCAACAAGTATGCGTCTATCATACTTTTCTGCATTATATAAGGCATCAAGAAGCTCTTTTCTGTCGTGAGCCTTGCCTACACCAACGGATGAACCAAGTCTTGCCGGCTTAACAAAACACGGATAGCCAAGCTTTGCTTCAATTTCATCGGCTTTTACCTCAAAATCATCACCGCTTGTTACAACTACCCATGCAGCCTGCGGAATACCGACAGAATCAAATACAAGCTTTGAATATGTCTTATCCATTCCGTTAGCAGATGCCAGTACACCCATACCGACATACGGAATATGTGAAAGCTCAAAAAGTCCCTGTATCGTTCCGTCCTCACCATACTCACCGTGAAGTACGGGGAATATAACGTCGATATGTATAACCTCGGTTTTTTCACCAAGCACCACGATACCGTGCTGTGTGCTGTCGGGCGAAATGAACGCAGTTGTAAGTTTGTCTGCTTCCTTTTCCCACGCACCGCTTTCGATTAAACCCCAGTCACCGGTATAAAGATACCACTTACCGTCTCGGGTTATGCCTATTGCATATATGTTGTACTTATCCTTATCAAGGTTATTGAGTACCGATGTTACTGATTTTTGTGATATGTCATGTTCGGGCGATTCGCCACCGAAAATAACGCATAAATTCTTTTTCATAACCGTCTCCGTTCTGCCGTATCACACGGCAAATATGTCTTTATTATATAATACCTTATTCAGCCGGAAATTTCAAGTGCTATCATAAAATTTCCGAATTTTTACTGTTTGTTCTTAATTTGTTCAAAACTGAAATAAAGTAATCGGGAAGCTCGGAGGTGAACTCCATTAACTCATCAGTTTTCGGATGTGTAAACCCGATTGTTTTGGCGTGCAGAAGTTGTCCCTTGCCCTTTTCGCGGTCTTTTTTTACACCGTAAACGGGGTCGCCGACAATATTATGTCCCAAAGACGCCATATGCACACGTATCTGATGTGTTCTGCCCGTTTCAAGCGTACACTCTACGAGAGTGAACTGACCGAACCGTTCAAGCACCTTAAAGTGCGTAACCGCTTCTCTTCCGCCCTCGATTATTGCCATCCTCTTACGGTCTGTTGGGTGTCTGCCTATCGGCTTATCAACTGTGCCCGTATCCTCTTTTATATTGCCGTTTACAATACAGTAATATTTCCGCAGTGCTTTTCTTTCCTTTAGTTGTTCTGACAACGCCTCATGCGCCTCATTCGTCTTTGCAACGACTAAAAGTCCTGATGTGTCCTTGTCTATTCTGTGCACTATTCCGGGGCGTACAGCACCGTTTATACTGCTTAAACTGCAATGATATAAAAGACCGTTTACAAGCGTACCCGACATATTACCTGCGGCAGGATGAACAACCATTCCCTGCGGTTTATTTACCACAATCACGCTGTCGTCCTCATATACTATATCTATCGGGATATTTTCGGGTTTTGCCTCTATCTCCTGCGGTTCGGGAAGGTTTATCCGAACCTCATCGCCTGTTGTTACTTTTGTTTTCTTCTGTGCCGGTTTAAGATTCACTGTGACAAATCCGTCCTCGATAAGCTTTGCAGCATATGAGCGTGAAATATCACTGTTTTCGGATATGAACTTATCAAGCCTTGACACGGCGTCATTTGCAATTATAATGATCTCATCCATTTTTCTTTTCCTTATCAAAGAATAAAACAAAAATTATTGCGGCTATCGCACCGCCTACCACTGCTATGTCTGCGATATTGAAAACAGGGAAATCAAACCATTTAAGGTCTATGAAATCGACCACGAATTTATACTGTATTCTGTCGATTGCGTTTCCGAGTCCGCCTGCAAAAAACAGTGTGACAGCAAGATTTTCCATAAAATGCTTCGGCTTGCGTATTATTTTATATAAGACAACCGCTATTAAAAATACTATTGAGATAAACGCAAGCAGTGCCGTGTTGTCATTGAGTATGGAAAAAGCCGCACCTGTGTTTCTTACGTACAGAAAATCTGCAACGCCCGGTAATTCGCCAAACACCTCGCCCTGACGGCAATTTGCAATAATATACACTTTCACTGCTCTGTCAGATACAATGACAAATACCGCAAGAAGTATCTGCCATAAAAGGTCTGTTAAGGTTTTTCTTTTCATATAAAAATCCTCTCGTATTTAGTCCTCAAGCGACAGTGATGCAACTGCGTTAAGACGCATATCTGCACGTACGCCCGAAATATACTCATAATATCCTGCTGACGCTATCATAACAGCATTATCGGTACAGAGAACAGGTGGCGGATATAACACGTCTATGCCCTGTTTCTGCGCTTCCTCCGTCATTTTCTGCCGCAAGGCGGAGTTTGATGCAACACCGCCGGCAATAACGACAGTCTTTGTATTCTTTCGCTTTGCCGCTTCAAGTGTATGTGATACAAGCGCATCACACACCGCTTCCTGAAACGATGCGGCAACATCTGCTTTATTATAATCTTCGCCTTTTTGTTCCAGATTGTGAATATGGTTTATAACGGCAGTCTTTACACCGCTGAACGAAAAATCAAGCGAGCCCTCTGCCATTTTAACTCTCGGGAACTCAAATGCATGAGGATTACCCTCCTTTGCGAGTGCGTCAATCTTCGGTCCGCCCGGATAGCCAAGTCCAAGAACTCTTGCTATTTTATCAAATGCCTCACCTGCGGCATCATCACGGGTCATTCCCATTATTTCATATTCAAGAAAATCCTTTGCATATACAATATGGCTGTGTCCGCCCGATGCCACAAGGCATACAAACGGCGGTTTCAGGTCGTGATGTGCAACATAATTTGAACATATGTGTCCTTTTATGTGATGCACATTTACAAGCGGTTTTTTCAATGCATATGAAAGTGCCTTTGCCGCAGATACACCTACAAGTAATGCTCCGACAAGACCGGGGCCGTATGTAACGGCTATTGCATCTATATCATCGAATGTGACACCTGCTTTTTCAAGCGCCTCGTCTATCACGGTATTTACCGCTTCAATATGACAGCGTGATGCAATCTCCGGCACAACTCCGCCGTATCTTTTATGTATTTCAATCTGCGAATTGATGACATTTGAAAGCACTTCCCTGCCGTTTTTGACAACCGCCGCCGCAGTTTCATCACACGAGCTTTCTATTCCCAGTATAAGTATATCTTCCATTGTTTATTTCCTTTCAGCCTGTAAACTTTGCTTCCATAATTACTGCATCTTCCCCGCTGTAGTAACCCTTGCGGACACTTATCTCACCAAACCCGAACTTCTTATACAACTCCTGTGCGGGTGTATTGCTTCTTCTCACTTCAAGCATCATTCGCTCGCATTCGCAGGTCTTTGCACAATCCAAAATCGCCTGCATAAGCTCCTTTGCAACGCCTTTTTTGCGAAATTCGGGCGTTGTTGCGATACGAATAAGCTCTGCTGTTTCATATATACACCATATACCTGCATAGCCCAGTATCTCACCATCTGTTTCCGCAACAAAATAATGCGAATAATCTTTATTAAACTCATCAACAAACGACTCGGTTTTCCATGCATCAGGGAATGCTTTTTTGTCCACATCTGCCACTGACGCTATGTCATTATATGTCATTTCCCTTACTATCATTCGTTCTCCCACAGCTTTTCGGCTATATCCACAAGCAAATCGTTAATTTCTTCTGCCACCTCTTCATACTCGTCAAGGTCACCGCCGTACGGGTCGGGAATGTCGCCGTCATCGCCTGCGTATTCGCACAGCGTGAACACCTTCTCAGGTGCCATATTTTCAATTAACATCTTATGTGCACCAGTCATTGCAAGAATGATGTCTGCCATTTCAATCAGCTCTTCCGTTACCGGCTTTGTACGGTGAAGTGACAGGTCAATATCCCGCTTTTTCATTGCCTCAATTGCGTTATCCGCCGCACACTCACCGATAGGTGCGAATATTCCGGCACTGTCTACAAGTATGTTAAGGTCGTTTTTATCTGCTATGTCTGCCATCATCGCCGCCGCCATAGCACTTCGGCAGGTGTTGCCTGTGCAGACAAAAAGTATTTTCTTCGGCTCCATAGTTTTTTCCTTTCTTCCTCGTCAACTTTTCCTGAAAAGTATCAAATTTGCCTGATTTCAGACTTTTATGACTTTGTGGGCTGCGGCTTTGTATAACCTGTTTCTGATTGCCAATCCGTATCCGTCACGGCTTTCAAACTCGGCAAATACCACTTCAACGCCAAGTCGGTCAAATTCACGCAGGTTTGAAAACAACAGTTTTGCATACTGCTTGTTTGT
>JAFODX010000037.1 GCA_017380475.1 Clostridia bacterium | reverse complement strand
GTGTAGGAAGAGGAGTCGATTCAGGTGCTTTATCCGGTTCTGTTATACGTATTTCGCCAAGCTCACCGTTGAAGTCAACCTTCATTCCCACGCTCTCGCTTATAAAACGTACGGGTACCATTGTTTTTGTCAGGTCACCCGGTTTATATATAAGCTTCGGCACTACGCCGTCAGGGATTTTAACAGGTTTTCCGTTTATATATGCACAGTTATTGTTTATATGCATAGTGATGCGTGTATTGCCGTATTTAACCTTTACGGAACGTGCATCACCGTCATAGTCAACTGTTGCACCGCATTCTTCAAATACCTCTCTTACAGGAACAAGGGCGTGGTCGTTAAATATAATAGGCTCCATAGCCGATTCAATTTTGTTGCCGTTTACGAACAACTTATACACTTCGCCGGTGTAAAGATGCGTTGCACCGTCATAGCAAATCTGAATATTAGCCTTTGCAGGCACAACTGCCAGTGCAAAAACATAAACCATAACAAGCACTGATGCTATCAGCCTTTTTATATTCATTTCGTCCACTCCTTTCCTTTGTATTTTTATTCGGCAAACGGTATGCCGAAATGGTCATATGCAAGCTTTGTTGCTATTCTTCCTCTCGGTGTTCTTGATATGAAGCCGAGCTGTAACAGATACGGCTCGTATACGTCCTCGATTGTGTTGGGCTCTTCGCCTATCGTTGCGGCGATTGTTTCAAGTCCTACAGGGCCGCCGCCGAAGTTTTCTATCATTGCACATATCATACGGCTGTCGATTGAGTCAAGTCCAAGCTCGTCAACCTCAAGGCGTTTGAGTGCCATATCTGCAACCTCGTGCGTTATAACACCATTTGCCTTTACCTGCGCAAAGTCACGCACACGCTTTAAGAATCGGTTTGCAAGACGTGGTGTGCCACGTGAGCGTGATGCAATTTCTGCCGCACCCTCATCGTCGATTACAACGTCCAGAAGTCCTGCACTTCGTTTTACTATCTGCGTAAGTTCTTCTGTTGAATACAGTTCAAGTCTTGATATTACTCCGAATCTGTCACGAAGCGGTGCACTTAAAAGTCCTACACGAGTTGTCGCACCGATGAGTGTGAACTTAGGCAAATCAATTCTTATCGACTTTGCCGCAGGACCTTTGCCGATTATAATATCAAGCGAATAGTCCTCCATTGCAGGATAGAGTATTTCCTCAACCGTTCTTGACATACGGTGAATTTCGTCTATGAACAGAATGTCGTGCTCGGAGAGGTTAGTTAAAATTGCCGCAAGGTCGCCTGCCTTTTCAATCGCAGGACCGCTTGTAATACGGATATTAACGCCCATCTCATTTGCAATTATACCTGCAAGCGTGGTTTTTCCAAGTCCCGGCGGGCCGTAGAGCAGAACGTGGTCAAGTGCCTCTTTTCGTTCAAGTGCCGCCTGTATGTATATTTCAAGATTTTCCTTTGCTTTTGCCTGCCCGATATATTCCTCAAATTTGTGCGGTCTTAAACCGTATTCAATATCGGTGTCCTCCGCTATCATACCGGCAGATACAAAGCGTTCGTCTTCATCAAACATTTTTTATCCTCCGTTACATAAGCTGGGTTAGTGCTTTTTTGATTAACTCTTCTGTAGAAAGCGACGCATCAAGCTTAACCAATACCTGCTTTGCCTCCTGCGAGCTGTAGCCTAACGCTACAAGTGCGCTCATAGCCTCAGCACGTGAATCTGCAATCACTTCTTCGGCAGGTGAAAGTATCACACCCTCAGCATCAATTCCAAGTACATCATTATCAATCTTGTCCTTGAGCTCAAGTATAATTCGTTTCGCCGCTTTCGGGCCTACCCCCGATGCTTTGGTTATAAGCTTTTCATCGCCCGTAACAATCGCAGTTGCAAGCCTGTCCGGGGTTGCAACCGACAAGAGCGCAAGACCGGCTTTCGGGCCTACTCCCGATACAGAAATCAGGAGCATAAACATCTTACGTTCATCCTCACTTATAAAGCCGTAAAGCTCCATAGCATCCTCACGGACATTAAGATATGTATAAACAGTTATTTCGCTTCCTGTTGAGCCTGCTTTTTCGATGCAATTAAGCGATGTGTATATTCTGTAGCCTACACCACCGGCATCAACTACAAGACAGTTATCGCCTTTTGCGGCAAGTGTTCCTTTAATATAGTAATACATACTGATACTTCCCCATTTTGATTATCTATTAGGAAATTACTGCTTATATGGTGTAATTTCCTAATAGCAAAAAAGTCTGCATTTTTGAGTGAGCCACGCGAACGACCGTCAAGATAGCGACTTTTTTATATTAACATAATACCATATGTTCGTCTGTGTGTCAACAACAAATTGTTAAAAAAATGTTACAATTTTATGTTAATATACAAATAATTCCCTGCAGCCACAACATCTGGCGGCTGCAGGGATAAGGAGTTATACGAATCTTACGTTATATGCGTCAAGCAGAGTATTCAACTGTACCAGATATCCCACAAACTGCGGTCCTGCCATAAGCTGACCGAAGAACGGTTTGCCGTAATCAAACTCACCGTTTATGATGCCCGAAAGCTTTCCCCTGTCACATAATGCAAGAATCGGTGAATCGGGATTGTTGACAATATCACGCAATCTTGCTTTGACTTCCATTTCATATACAGGGTTATGCGTTTTTGGGTACGGACTCTTTTTGCGTGTTCTGATATCTTCAGGCAATATCCCCTTTGCCGCCTCACGCAGAATGTTTTTGGAAATATTATTTCTGTTCTTCATTTCCCATGGTATATTCCACACATACTCAACAAGTCTGTGGTCGCAGAACGGCACACGCACCTCAAGTCCCGATTGCATACTCATTCTGTCCTTACGGTCAAGCAGATTTGTCATAAACCACTTTATATTAAGCCACGATATTTCACGGCGTCGTTTTTCCTCG
>JAFODX010000003.1 GCA_017380475.1 Clostridia bacterium | reverse complement strand
GTAGAAAATTTAAAAAAATGCTATTGAATAATACTGTAAATTGTGATAAAATATAGGAATACTAATTTAAGAAAAGGAAAGTGGATATAATGCCATATAAAATAGCTGAAAAAAGGATGTTGAATCCTACTGTATTTTTAATGGAGGTCGAGGCTCCGCTTGTTGCCAGAAAAGCAGAGCCGGGACAGTTTATAATATTGAGAATCGACGAAAACGGCGAGCGTGTGCCGTTTACTGTTGCTGATTTCGACAGAGAAAAGGGAACGGTAACAATAATCGTCCAGATTGTAGGAAAAACAACCCAAGACCTTTCAACTCTTGAAACGGGCGATTATCTTTTGGATTTTGCAGGTCCGCTCGGACAGCCTACACCGCTTGACGGTAAGAAAAAAGTAGCAGTAATCGGCGGCGGTCTTGGTACTGCGATTGCATATCCGCAGGCAAAAAAATTACATAATCTTGGTGCAGATGTAACGGTAATTGCAGGCTTCCGTAACAAAGACCTTGTAATTCTGGAGGACGAGCTTAAAGAGATCACAGATAAACTCATAATCACAACAGACGACGGTTCAAACGGAACACAGGGTTTTGTTACTGATATGCTTGAAAAGGAAATAATTGCAGGCGAGAAATTTGACGAGGTTATCGCAATCGGCCCGCTTGTAATGATGAAATTCGTGTGCAAACTGACAGAAAAATACGATATTCCCACAACGGTAAGTATGAACCCCGTTATGATAGACGGAACGGGAATGTGTGGCGGATGCCGTGTAATTGTCGGCGGTGAAACAAAGTTTGCGTGTGTTGACGGCCCCGACTTTGACGGTCATAAGATTGACTGGGACAGCGCAATGAAGCGTGGCAGAATGTATGCTGAATTTGAAAAGCGTTCATGTGATGAGGGTCACTGCAGAATAGGCAGAACGCACAAGTATGAAGATTAAGGAGCAGGTACAATGCCGAATATGAGATTAGATAAAAATCCGATGCCCGAACAGGCACCGGATATAAGAAATAAAAACTTCCTTGAAGTAACAACGGGATATACCCCGGAAATGGCAATTGACGAGGCACAAAGATGCCTTAACTGTAAAACAAAACCGTGTATGCAGGGGTGCCCTGTATCGGTTAAAATACCGGAATTCATTTCGTGTATGAAAGACGGTGACTTTGAGGGTGCATATCAGAAAATAAAAGAAACAAACGCATTGCCGGCGGTTTGCGGAAGAGTATGTCCGCAGGAAAGACAGTGTGAGTCAAAATGCGTACGTGGAATAAAGGGTGAGCCGGTAGGCATCGGCAGACTTGAAAGATTTGCTGCAGACTACCATATGGCAAATGTCACAGACATACCTGAAATACCTGAATGGAACGGAAAAAAGATAGCAGTTGTCGGCTCGGGTCCGTCTGGACTTACGGTGGCAGGCGACCTTGCGAAAATGGGATATAAAGTAACGGTATATGAAGCGTTCCATACTGCCGGCGGTGTTCTGATGTATGGAATACCGGAGTTCAGATTGCCTAAGTCAATCGTTCAGAAAGAGATTTCAGGACTCAAGGCTATGGGTGTTGATATCCAGACAAACGTAATCATAGGCAGAACATTAACAGTTGATGAACTGCTTAACGATATGGGATATGATGCTGTTTATATCGGTTCCGGTGCAGGCTTACCCAGATTTATGGGCATTGACGGCGAGAATCTTAACGGTGTATATTCAGCAAACGAGTTTTTAACACGAATAAACCTTATGAAGGGATATAAGTTCCCCGAATATGATACGCCTGTATATGTAGGCAAAAATATTGCGGTGCTTGGCGGCGGTAACGTTGCTATGGATGCTGCACGTAGTGCAAAACGCCTTGGTGCGGAGAATGTATATATCGTTTACCGCAGAGGTAAGGACGAGCTTCCTGCACGAAAAGAAGAGGTCGAGCACGCAGAGGAGGAAGGTATCATATTCCGATTGCTTGAAAATCCGACAAGGATACTCGGTAACGAGGACGGTTGGGTTTCGGGAATGGAAACCGTGAAAATGGAGCTTGGCGAGCCGGATGAAAGCGGCAGACGCAGACCTGTTGTGATAGAAGGCAGTGAATCGGTACTTGATATTGATACAGTTGTTGTTGCAATCGGACAGACTCCCAATCCACTTATACGACAGACAACAGACGGACTTGAAACTGACCGTCGTGGTTGTATAGTGGCAAATGATGACGGACTGACATCAAAAGCAAAGGTGTATGCCGGCGGTGATGTTGTAACGGGTGCGGCGACTGTTATACTTGCAATGGGTGCCGGTAAAAAGGCGGCAGAGGCAATAGATAAGGAATTACGAAACTAAACTAAAAGGAAGAAAAATAATGGGCAAAGCAAAAATAAACGCACAGATTCAGAGTGTTCAGAAGAATAAAATGAATATGTTTCAGAACCTGGGCGAGCTGGTTTATAATTTACATATCAATGGTGTAATATCAATCGAGCAGTGTGCCGGTATGTGTAATGAGATAACATCATACAATGACACGATAGCAGAGCTGCAAAGACTTGCAGAGGAAATAGAAATGAAAAAGAATGCACCGGTTTATGAAACTGAAACAGGCACAGGTGAGGTTTGCCCGATTTGTGCTACAGTTAATCCGCAGGGTGCAAATTTCTGTGCCGTTTGCGGAGGTCAGATTCCGGTTGTACTCACAGAGAACGAAATGCAGGAAAAATCACGTGTTTCGTGTGAAAATTGCGGAGCTTTGAATGACGAAAATGCAAAATTCTGCGAAAACTGCGGTTATGCTATGGCAACAGTAGAAACAGATGTATATGTAAGCGAAACAAAAAATATTATCTGTGCTAACTGTAAAACAGAAAATATACCTGATGCAAGATTCTGTGCAGGCTGCGGACACGATTTAACTGCTGATTATACATCGACAGAGGTGTTTTATACATCAAAGGACGATACGCCGGCAGGCTCTGTTTGTCCAAACTGTCTTACAAACAATGAAGTGGATGCAAGATTCTGTGCAACTTGCGGAACACAGCTCGTTTAATGTAAAATTTTTAAAATTACTGTTGAAGAAACAGAAAAAATATGATATAATGTAAAAGTTGACGGTAAAAATGCCGTTTTGTAACTTTGAAAGGAGAAAAAAT
>JAFODX010000036.1 GCA_017380475.1 Clostridia bacterium | reverse complement strand
TCTGGCATTTGAGTCCGTTGACGCTTTTCAATATGTTTGACGAAGAACAAAGAATAGGCGATTTCGTATATCCGGAGGAGGCGTATTTATGAGCAAGGAAGGCAATTTTTTAATATTTTGCATTGAGCATTATAAAACTGCAAAAAAACTCAATGGCAAGCAGGTAATGGATTTGTTTCGTACCTATGAAGTTTCGGAATATATTGTAAGCTGTTTTGAAGCATTACACACAACCGGGACGAATTATATAGTCGATGATATCGATATGTATATTGAATCCCGAAAGATAGCATGAGATTGTATTATGACATATAAACGTAAAAAGGTTACAACTATTAATATTTGAGTCTGTACGAAAAATTGTACGAAAAATGACATGTAAAAGTATGCCGTGATTTAAAAACATATATAAACTTTTTAAAAAGATACAATTTAGATGGTCTATATATGGCGGTATACTAAAACACGAAACGCTATATATAGTGTTAAAGATGCTTTGTTTCAGGATTTGTGTTGTTCCCGACGATGAAGTCAATCGCCGACAAATAAGTTTGCATAGCAAACGCAATGAGTCGAAAGCGAGCATAAAGGCATATGGATATGCCGCGAGCGGGCGATGACGAATGCATGCGAAGCGAACAACTCAACCTTTGTTAAAAAAAAGAGTTGTGAGCGAAGTCGCAGAAGTCACTTGATAAATAAATCTTTTTAATAAAAAACACGCAAAATACAAATTGTATCTTGCGTGTTTTTTGTTTCAAATACCACTTTTATACTGGTCAAAAAAATACAGGATTGCCTGTTCTTGCAGATTCATACATTGCATCAATAATCTGCAAAAGTGTAACTGCCTCGCCGGGTGTGTATATACACGGTACGCCGTTTGTTATGCAGTCTGTGAAGTGTTTTATCATTTCTGCAAATTCATTATTCTGAACAAGCTCGGGTGTAGATTCTGTAAAAACTTCATCTTTAAGTTCAACAAGTTTCAAACCTATAGACCCGTCATCTGCAGGAACTGTTCTTGCGCCCATTTTTTCGCCGATGACTTCGACTGTTGCGCCCGTAACAGGAGCATTCATAATACATGCAGCCTTTATGTGCATGCCTGCACCGTTATCAAGTACAACATAGCCGTCTATGAAGCTTTCGACATCTCTTTCACATTCAATCTTGTGAAAGGTTTTCCAACCGCCACGTGAAAAGTTTACGGCATTGTCGCTGTTTGCGAAGCTTTCGGTAGCAATAACAGTTTTTGGCTTGGGATAACCCATAACCCATAGGGCGGAATCAAGTTCATGTATACATTCATCTCTTAATACTCCGCCACCTTTTTCGCGGTTGGAGAGCCAGCCTTGTGATGGACCAAATAGGGTAACTCTTGAAGCTTCTGCATTTATGATTTTGCCGAATTTGCCACTCTCAACAAGCATTTTCATGTGCTGTTGCGATGCTCTGAAACGGCATACAAGTCCGTACATTAAAAGTTTGCCTGCTTTTAATGCGGCATCTTCGCAAGCCTGAACCTCTTCGGCATTAAGCGCCGGCGGCTTTTCACACAAAACATGCTTTCCGCTGTTTAGCGCATCAATAACTATATCTTTATGTGTGAATGTCGGAGTCAAAATGACTACCGCATCAATCTTTTTGTCAGCTAAAAGCTTTTTGTAGTCAACGTAGACAACAGGAATTTTATACGTTGTTGCACGCTCACGTGCCAGTTCTTCGTTAATATCTGAAATTGCTATAACCTCACAGGAGGATATTTCTTTGTAAGCTTTAATATGGTACTCGGAAATGTGTCCTGCACCTATAATGCCTATATTTAACATATAGCTTATTCCTTTCATAGTGTTTTTTTTATTATAACATAAGAAATGTGTTATTTACAAGCAAAAATGAGTCAGCTTATGGAAAAAAAGGATACGTACTTGTAATTTCTGCTGACGTGTGATAGCATAATCAAAATGGCAGTTTATCCGATATTTCCCGGAGGAAAAAGAAAGACCTTTGGGGGGTAGCATAAGAGATTTATCTTAATAAGGACTAAAACCGAAAAAGGTCCGGGACATTTTATGTCTTGGACCTTTTTTGGTTAAGCATTTTCTTTATATATTCTGTCGGCGTCATACCCATATATTTTTTATACGTATTGTTAAATGTTCGTACGCTCTGAAATCCGCTATCAAGTGCGGCCTCAATTATGCTCTGACCTCCAACCAAAAGTTGATTTGCACACTTTATGCGGAGCATACTTATATGTTCGTTAATGCTTATTCCTGAGTATTTCAGAAAAATCTTTGACATATATTTCTGGGGAATATACAGTTCATTTGCGATGGTTTTTATGTTGATATCATTTTTTTTAAATTTAGTAAATACTTTTTTCTGATTTGTCTTTTTTTTGCTATAAGCTACCCTGATTTTGCTTGAAATAATAAGTATAAACTGATATTCTGTTTTTAGATAGAAATATCAATTTACAAAAAAGGAGAGTTAGTTATGGTAAATAAAGTTAATTTTTTAGGTCATGAAGTGACAAGGCTTATAGTGGGTGATAACCCAATGAACGGGCACTCATACATAGAAGACAGTATCACAGGTCTGGAAATGAAAAAATATTATACTGCAGAACGGATAAAAGCTACGTTTAAGCACATAGAAGAGCAGGGTATTAACGGTATGCTTCCGCTTGCAGATCCGTATATTACACGCCTTTTGTGGGAATATCAGAATGAGGGTGGAAATCTGAAGCTTATATGGCAGCCGTATCCGCCGATTGGTATGGATAGAAGTATCCGTATTATTCCGAAGTCGCTTGATACCATAGGTTCATATCATCAGGGCACAACTACTGATCTGCTTTTTGAAAAACAAGACTTTGATACAATCAAGGAAAACCTCAAAAAGATGCACGAAACAGGCAAGCCTGTAGGTCTTGGAACACATTATCCTGAAATTATCGAACGAAGTAAAGAAGAAGGCTGGGAAGTAGACTTTTATGTGGCATGTCTTCAGAACGCACGCCGTGGCAGAGAGGGCGAAGAAAGCGGGTTCATTACAGGAAAAGAAAAGCAGGGACTTGTGTTCTACCCCGAAGACCGTCCGATTATGCTCAATACTCTCAGTAAAGTTAATAAACCCATAGTCGCATTCAAGATTTTTGCAGGAGGACAGATGTTTGAGGGCAAGGATGAGAATGGTGTAAAAGAGGCAATAAAAGGTGCTTATGATGAAGTTTTCTCGGCACTTAAGCCGGATGATATTGCTGCAATCGGCGTATTCCAGAGAGATAAAGATCAGATTAAGCAGAATATCGAAATATATAATGAATGGTATAACGAGAAATACAACAATAGTTATGGAATATTAAACTAAAACAAACAAGGTCTGAAGAAGACCTTGTTTGTTTTAGTTATTGTATTTACGGTGAGCTATGAAAAAACAAATTTACAAACCCCTTGACATAAAGGGTTATATAATGTTATAATTATATATGAAATTATAGGGTATATATTCCTTGTGATGAAATGTTTGGGAAATACATAGATAAAGTTCAATCAAATGAGTTGTGAGTAGAGTTACAGGAGAGAACGGAAAGATAAACTCATTAAAGATGATATTTTCTGCTTTGGCAGTTAATATAATATGAAAAAAGAAAGAGGAAGTTATTATGAAAAAAATCCTATTACTTATTGCTGTGTTAACAGCAAGCTTAAGCATTTCTGCTTGCGGTCCCAAAGAACCCGAAACTGTTGAAGAAGCAATAGAGCAGAGCAAGAGTGTACTTGAAAATTTAACAGAACAGGCAGAAGAAAGAGACAAAGAGAGAGAAAAGCTGATCAAGAAAAATAGAGTTGAGTTGAAGGATGAAATAGTTCTATCCGGTTCAGAAGCGGATGTAAAGATTAAGGCTTATTCTGTTATTCCCTGGAATTCATTTGGTGAAGAACAGAAGCAGATGTATTTCATATTTGATTATACTAATAAAAGTGAAAACGATGCATATTTTAGTTCGCAGATTATGCTTAAAGGCTATCAGGACGGAATTGAGTTGAATGTTGCTCCGTACTTTGATGATACGGCAATGAGTGCTATCAGACCCAATAAGACTATCGAAAGAACGGAAGCAATAGTTTTAAGAAACACTGATAGTGATGTTGAACTTGTAATAACAGAAATCAACAGCGGTGAAAGCGTTGAATGCACACTAAAGGTAAAATAAATTAATTAAAGGATGGGCAGTCCCGAAACGGGATTGCCCATCTTTTTCACTATCCCATATTCTTTATAAAGTCTCTTATTTTATTCTCGGTTTCTGTTACTTCCTTAAAGAATTCGGATGCACTGACACGCTGTGCACCGCTGCCGAGAATTATAAGCTGTTCAAGCCCGTCCGAGGTTGCAACACGCACACGGTGCTTTTTTGTAAGCTCGTGTGTGACCTTTTCAATGTAGGCATCAGCCGTTTCTGCTTCTTTGGTATATACAACATCAATGCCGTTTATATTTTCAACAGATCCGACACCGCCTTTAACCTTGTATGCATCAAATACAAGTATCAGATTACACTGCGTGAACCCTCTGTAGTTACACAGTCTGTTTACAAGTATCTCTCGTGCGGCGTCAAGGTTTTCTTCTGCAATCTTTTTCAGCTCATCCCATGCGAATATGATATTGTACCCGTCTACAAGTAAGTATGTCGGACCGTCATAAATGTGCTTGGGTTTTGCATACTTTGCAGGCTTGGGAGCAGGAGAGGTACGTTTTTGCATAGCTGTGTATGACTTTACTTTAACAGGACCGTATGTTTTTTCAAAAATCCTTAAAAGCTCCTCGTCGTTAATTACGCCTGACACATATTCTTTTATATGTGAGTTGTCTGCCACTAATTCTTCAGTTTTTTTCAGTGCACTTTCAAGGTGCATATAATCTTCAACTTCATTCCATGCAACTGTGAATCCTGCACCGTGTGCACAGAAAACACTGCCTGCAGGGTTATCGGTATCGCTGTCGGGGTTGTATCCTGTTTCAGCTATAACCTCATCGGTGTTATGGCAGGGTTTATAGCCGTCAAGTGCAGTAAAAAGCTTTCCTTTGCCCGATGTGTATGCAGTAATATCCGCAGAATAACCACGCATAGTACTTACGGGTGCTGTGCCTTTGATTACACTCATTTCATCTTTAAGTTCAGGTGCAGAAAACTCTGCTGACATTTGTTGTAAATCTGTCATAGCACGTCCTACGCACTCGGTAGGAAGTTCAAGCCTGAAACTGTAATACGGTTCAAGCAATACGCTTTCGGCTCTCATAAGACCGTGGCGTATTGCACGGTAGGTAGCCTGACGGAAATCACCGCCCTCTGTATGCTTTTTATGTGCTCTGCCAGATGCCAGCGTAATCTTTATATCAGTTATCGGCGAGTTTGTAAGTACGCCGGTATGTGTTTTTTCTGCTATGTGTGTAAGTATCAGTCGTTGCCAGTTTTTATCGAGCAAGTCCTCACTACAGTCTGACCTTATAACAACTCCGCTGCCCGGTTTTCCGGGTTCAAGAATAAGATGTACTTCGCTGTAGTGGCGTAACGGCTCAAAATGGCCGACACCCTCAACCGTATCTGCAATCGTTTCACGGTAGGAGATAGCACCCTCGGAAAAATCAGCTTTCATACTAAAGCGTTCATCCAATACACGGCGAAGAACTTCAATCTGTACTTCGCCCATAAGTTGAATGTGTATCTCACGTAAAAGCTCGTTCCATATAATGCGTAACTGTGGGTCTTCCTGCTCTAAAATACGCAGTTTAGTCAATGCTGTGTGTACATCTGTATTATCGAGTATTTCAAGCTTATAGGTAAGAACGGGTTCAAGTACAGGCTTTTTTGTATCACGTTCAAAACCCAAGCCCATACCGGCAACTGTTTTTGTGAGTCCGGTTACTGCACAGACAGTACCTTGTGACACAGTATCGGTGGATGTAAACTTTTCGCCTGAATATATTCTTATGTTATCGACTTTTTCGCTTGTTATTGTGCCGTCGGCTTCTGTTATTTCAAGCACAGCTTTTGATTTGAGTGCACCGCCTGTAATTTTTAAATGAGTCAGGCGCTTGCCGTCGGTATCATGAGAAATCTTATATACCTTTGCACCAAATTCATTGATGGCTTGCGGCATAGTTGTATATTTGTCAAGTGATTTTAAAAACTCATCAATACCGTCCATTTTTAGTGCTGAACCAAAGAAACAGGGGAAAAGTGTCCTCTTTTTTATTGCGCTTGATATTGCGTTATCAGAAACCAGACCATTGTTAAGATACTCATCCATAATATTCTCGTCACATAATACAAGAGAATCGGTATCAGACAATTCTATGCAGTTTTCAGACAGATACTTTTGTAAATCAGCGATTATTTCAGATTTTTGGAAGTGTGAAATATCCATCTTATTTACAAAAATAAAAGTCGGTACACTGTAACGTTCCAGGAGTTTCCAGAGCGTCTGTGTATGGCTCTGTACACCGTCACTTCCACTTATAACCAGAATACAGTAATCAAGCACACCAAGAGTACGCTCGGTTTCGGTTGAAAAATCTATGTGTCCGGGCGTATCAAGAAGTGTCAGGTTAGTGTCATTAAATGACATAACCGCCTGTTTTGAAAAAATGGTAATTCCTTTTTCACGTTCTATTTCGTTTGTATCTAAAAACGCATTGCCATGGTCAACTCTGCCGTGTGAACGGATAGTTCCGCTTTTATACAGCATAGCTTCAGACAGTGTCGTTTTACCCGAGTCAACGTGGGCAAGGATTCCTACTGCAATCTGTTTCATCGTCAGCTCCGTGGGTTAAATAATAATAGGTGTCATACGTAAATCGTTGCCTGCTCTGCGTAGTTTTTTATTTTTTGCACAAAGTGCGAATATATCTTCAGCTCGTGAGTTTATATTAAATATTTCATCGCCCGCATAATCTGCAGGTTTTGTTATAACGGGAAGTGTTGCTTTGTCTTTCATTTCACGAAGCAGTGCACGTCCGTTGTCATTTGCACCGAGTACACGTATGTATGACGGCGATAAATCTGCAATATCCTTTGTAAGACCGATTAAAGACGAGTATGCAATACGTCTTATACGGCTCAGGGTATATCGTTTCGATTTAACAGCCATACACAAATCCTCTACGTTGCAAACATCACGTGATGCGGCTATAAACTTGTTTTCAATCCCTTCTGCTATCTCACTGATGTTGGATAACGTTTCGGGGGATATAAGCCTCAGATTGGAAATTACGGCTGTATCAAGTTGCCTGGAATCATACACTTCAAATTCGGATGAAGGCATAAAGTCTGAAAAGTTTTCTCCGGTTGAAACTCTGCGTCGTATTTCGGTTGCGCTTGCTATGGACTTTGTGACAGTGTCGCTGTCGTGACCTGTTCCTGTACGTTTTATTGCAAGCGGTTTAAAATCTGCACCAAGAATGTTGCAGGCACGAAGATACTCAACAGCAAGAATGTCATTCGGGTCAGAAAGAATATCGGTGTTGAAATATCCCTCATATGCAGTCTGACGTGCAACGGGGTAGGAGATACCGTCCGACATAAGCTCTTTAATTTTTTCGGATACCTCTGCAGGTTCATCGGAAAGAATATCTGCAGCTTTTTGTATTGAAGATATGTCACCCGATTCAGAACCGAATGCGAGTGTGTCAATTATCCCTGTAGCCTTGAGTGTACCTACAGCGCCCATAGCGAATTTCTGTGCGGTATTATGTGAGAAAGTGACAGGTAACTCTATAACAAGGTCAGCGCCGTTAGATAGTGCCATACGTGCACGTGTGAGTTTGTCCGTAACAGCAGTTCCGCCACGCTGAACAAACGCACCGCTCATAATTGCAACGATGCGTTCATTTGTTATTGACTTTGCAGTTTCCAAAATGAATTTGTGTCCGTTATGGAAAGGGTTAAATTCAGCGATAATACCTACAGCCATTGATTTGTTCCTTTTAATAGAATTGTACGAGCCATACGCAAAGCGGTACTGTTACAAGCGCAAAAAGCGTGGTTATAAATACCGAGCGTGCGGCGAGCTTTGAATCTCCGTCATATGTATTTGCGAATAGCACGGCATTATTAGCAACCGGCATTGCAAAGAGTATAAAAGTAACGGTTAAGAGAATTTCGTTTTTAATAATTGCCGAGAAGGGTATCCAAAGAAGAAGCGGTATAATAAGCTGTTTTGCAATTGTCCACGGATAAATACGCCAGTGTGAGAAAATGCTCTTTATATCCATTTTTGCAAGTGTAAAGCCTATAACAAGCATTGCAGAGGGGGATGTAACAGAACCTACCATACGTACCGTACTGCATATAATAGCAGGCGGTTTAATGTTAATAAAGTATACTACAAGTGAAAGGATTGCAATTATTACACCGGGGGTTAAAAGTAGTTTTATATCAAACTTTGTATCATTACCCTTATCTTTATTTACAAGCCATACGCCAAGTGTAAATACGGCGATATTGAACACAAGGTTATAAATAGCTGCGTAAAATAATCCTACGGGGCCTGCAAGTGCATCAATAATGGGGAATCCCATAAATCCTACGTTTGAGAATATAATCATAAAGACATATAATCCTGTTGAGTTCTTCTTAACTCTGAATATCTTCGCAAGAAGCAGACCGGATAACGGCAATATAATGAAAAACATTACAAATGCAATTGCGAGAGACATCAAAACGTCACCGAGAGGTTGACGTTCTGTAAGATCAAGTACCGACGATAATACGGTTGCTGGCATTGTTACTTTAAGAATGAGCTGACTGAATGTCTTTGTGAATTTTTCGTCAACAAGCTTTGCTTTGAAAATCAAATAGCCTAAAGCCATTATCAGAAAAAGCATAATCATTTGTGAAATCAGTATTTTAATGTCCATTATATTTAGTATTTCTCCATTTTACTTATTAGGTCTTTAACTATCGCATAACCGTAGTACAGGTCAGGGCACCATCTTCCGCCAAGATCCTCAACATATTTGATT
>JAFODX010000035.1 GCA_017380475.1 Clostridia bacterium | reverse complement strand
GATTTATGGTTCATTCTTATATCTGCAGTGTCAAAAAATACAGCGTTAAGCTCTGTTATGCCAAAACGTGCAACGTCAAGACGGATACTCTGACCGTCACTTCCGAAGTTTGCTACAACAAGATATTTTTCGCCGTTATATGACCGCACATAACAGTAAATGTTATCTATCGCATATGCACATTCCATTTCGCCGACCGAAAATGCCTTACTGCTTTTACGCAGGTGTATAAGGCTCTTGATATGATTTCTCATACGGCTTTGGGGGTCAACCTCGTCCATTCTGTCCCACGGGAAACAGCTTCGGCAGAACGGGTCACCGTAACCCTCAACTCCAAGCTCGTCACCGTAGAAAAGACACGGAACGCCCGGCATTGTCATTGCAAGTGCATAAACGGCACGGCTACGCTTCAGGGCAAGTTCAAGGCTATCGCCCGACAAGCTGAAATTCGCCTGCTGATGCCTGTCAATTTCGTGACGTGTCGGTGCACCGCTCATAAGCGTTACAATTCGCTCAACATCGTGCGATGAAATCATATTTAGTGTCGAATAATAAGCAGGTACAGGATAGTTCTCCTTAATACTCATTATGCGTCTGTTAAACTCTTTTGCATCAATACGGCACAAGAGTGCATCAATCAAAGCTGACCGCAACGGATAGTTCATAACCGAGTCAAGCTCGTCGCCGTTAAAGTATTCACGGCGTTTATCGTATGCGACCTTGTTTGACGCATCCTCCCATACCTCGCCGATTATAACAGCATCGGGGTTTACGGATTTTACCGCACTACGAAGCTCCTTTACAAAAAAGTCGGGTAACTCGTCCACAACGTCAAGCCTCCAGCCTGATGCACCCAGACGTATCCATTTTTTAACAATTGAGTTTTCGTCCGTCAGAAGATATTTTCGCAGTTCTTCGCTTTCTTCATTCACCTGCGGAAGTGTAGTCATTCCCCACCACGACTCGTATTTATGTGGATGTTCGATGAAATTGAACCACGAATAGTACGGCGATTCCTTTGACTGATATGCTCCCACACCGTCGTAGTTTCCGTACTTGTTGAAATACCGACTGTCATCGCCTGTATGGTTAAATACACCGTCTAAAATTATGCGTATACCTCGTTTTTTTGCCTCATCACAAAGGCGTGAGAACGTTTCTTCATCGCCAAACATCGGGTCAATCTCTTCATAACTGCCCGTATCATACTTATGGTTTGATGCAGCTTTAAATATCGGGTTTAAGTATATCACCGTTATTCCCAAATCTTCAAGATACGGCAGTTTTGAGATTATGCCCTCTAAATTACCGCCGAAGAAATCGTTTGACTTATACTCACCGCCAAACTGCTCTGCCGAGTAAAACGGAGTATCACCCCAGTTACGCTTTATAATGTCGGTACGGTTACCCAGAAATTCACCCGTTCCGTTACAGAATCGGTCGGGGAATATCTGATATGCAACAGCCGTTTTGAACCAGTCGGGAGTTTTGTAATCGGAATTATAGACGGTTATCTGAAATGAATTGACATTTTCACCCATTCCGTCACTGCCCAGACGTACCACACCCGAATCTGTTGCAAGCTCGAAATAATACCACACAAGACACGCTGTATCGGGCATTTCAAGGTCTTTTTCGTATATGCTTGCACCCTGAACAGAAAAAACATACGGCATATCAAGATAGTTTTTTTCACCGTTGTCGGTTTTATATATAACCCGTACATATGCAGGGAAACCCGCATCACGAACCGAAAGACGCAAACGCACTTTTTCACCGCAAGTTACCGCACCGAACGGATAACGGTAAAACTTTTCAGCGGTAATGTGTTCTAATACCATACTTTTCCCCTTTCAGTAACTGATTGATACGGAAGGTGTAACTTTTGCACCTTCTGTTTAAGGCTGTTTTATTTTAGATGCAGAACGAACAAACTGACACCCGACGGCGTATGTTTATACTCCGAGCGGTTCAGTTTGTTCGTAGCAAAGCGCTCTGCGCTAAAAGAAACAGCCTTTTTATTTGATTGGTGTTAATTTCCAGATCTTATCATTGTATTCGTTAATTGTTCTGTCTGATGAGAAGAAGCCTGCCATTGCAGTGTTCATAATCTGCTTTGCAATCCATGTCTTTCTGTCCTGATAGTCCCTTGAAATCTGCTCGTGTGTTGCCATATAGCTTTCAAAATCACGAAGTACCATATATGTGTCAGCATAGCCATAGTCACCAAATAGCAATGTGTTATAAAGGTCCATAAACATATTGTTATCAGAAGCTAACTGTCCGTTTGTTGAATAGATGTTCTTGACCTCGTCGTTGCCCATAATACGGAGTCTTGCATCAACCTCATCAGCACGCAGACCGAAGATATAAATATTATCGTCGCCCACCTGCTCATACATCTCAACGTTTGCACCGTCCATTGTTCCGATTGTAACGGCACCGTTAAGCATAAACTTCATATTGCCTGTGCCTGATGCTTCCTTACCTGCAGTTGAAATCTGCTCTG
>JAFODX010000034.1 GCA_017380475.1 Clostridia bacterium | reverse complement strand
TCTTAATATTCATAATAACTATAAGAAGTGCCACAAGGATATAAACAACACCCATTATCGGTACCATAAAACTCGTTACTTTTATTACTCGCTTACCGCCGCCAAAAAGACAGTAACCCACAAGTAACGCAAGGATAAAACCGATAACCCACTGTGAGTATTCAGGATTATAGAAACTGTACGATGCAAAGGTTGACTGAAGATTATATGATGCAAGCATATTAAAGCCGATACCGTATGTCAGTATCAAAAATACCGAGAACACAATTGCAAGTCCGCGTCTGCCGCCGCATACCGCTTCGATATAGTACGCAGGGCCACCGTACGCACCTTCATTACCACGCTTTTTGTAAATCTGTGCAAGTGTACTTTCAACAAAAGCCGAAGCACTGCCGATAATGGCTATAACCCACATCCAGAACACTGATCCAAAACCGCCGAGGCACAGTGCTGTTGATACACCGATAATATTGCCCGTTCCCACTCGTGATGCAGTTGAAACCATCAAAGCCTGAAACGATGACACGCCTTTCTTATCATCGGGCTGTTCTGTTACTGCACGCAATTGTTCCCCGAACAGTCTGAACTGCACAAACTTTGTTCGTATCGAAAAATACAAACCTCCGCCTACAAGCAGAATTATCAGTATGTAAGTATAAAGATAATTACTGATGTTTGAAACTATATTTTCTATCATATTATTTACCTCCGAAATTTATTTATTTTCCAATATGCACTTCGCTTCACCTGCAAGATATAGAGAACCACATATACAGATTAGTGAGTCTTTTGTCATTGCTTCTGCTATCGCATCACCAACATCGGGTATTGCGAGACAATTAACCCCTGAATTATCACATATCTTTTTAATTTCGTCCGCCTTTAATGCCCTTGGCATATCAAGCTCGGTTGCTATCACATTTTCGGCAACGGAAATAATATCTGAAATACATTCCGCATAATCCTTGTCCTTCATCATTGTGATTACAAGCGTAATCGGTCGTTTTTCTGCCTTTAACGATTCTTTAAGAACACGTATTCCGTCCTTGTTGTGTCCGCCATCTATTACAATATCGGGTGTTACAAATTCATACCTTGCCTGCCACTGTGCGTATTTAAATCCGTCACGCATAGCATCTTCACTTATAGCATAACCTTTTTGATTAAGCACACCGATTATCTCTGTAACCGCTGATGCATTTTCTGCCTGATACACTCCGCCAAGTCCGAGTTCATATTCTTTATCCTTATATATAAATCCCGAATCGGTTTTTGTTGCCTTGTCACAGATTATGAGATTTGCATCTTCTGTTTTTGCTGTAGCTTTTATTATGTCCTGCACCGAAATGTTTGGTACTGTTACGACACACCCGCCCTGCTTGATTATTCCGCATTTTTCCTTTGCTATCTCGTCAATGGTTTCACCAAGGTACTGCGTATGGTCAAGACTGATTGAAGTGAGTACAGCACATTCGGGTGTCGGAATGATGTTTGTTGCATCAAGCCGTCCGCCCATACCCGTTTCAAGAACAACTATATCACAGTCACAATCTGCAAAATATTTCATTGCAACAGCAGTTATAAAAGCAAACTCGGATACCTGCACATCATTTTTCTGCATAATTTCAGAAACTTTGGTTATATATTCTGCAAGAGTATCATTGTCAATCATTTCGCCGTTTATTCTTATTCGTTCATTAAACACAACTATAAACGGCGATGTGAAAAGTCCTGTTTTATACCCTGCACGTTTTAAAATCTCTGCGGTCATTGTACATACCGAGCCTTTGCCGTTAGTCCCTGCAACGTGCACGAATTTGAGTTTGTTCTGCGGATTTCCCAATAAATCAAGCAATCCGCTGAGCTTTTCATTGCCCAGCGGACGCACAAATTTCGGGATTGCGTGAACATAATCTATAGCTTCTGTATAGTTCAATGTTCTTTCTCCTTACATTTCGTTGATTGCTTTTATGCTCTCTAAAACCTTATCAAGCATTGCCTTGTACTTCTCGCCTTTTTCTCGTTCCTCAGCCACAAGCTTTTCTGGAGCTTTTGCCATAAATCCGGCATTATTCAGCTTACCTTCAACACGCTTTATTTCGCCTTCAAGCTTTTTCTTTTCTGCTTCAAGTCTTTCGAGCTCTTTTTCCTTGTCAACAAGCTCGCTCATCGGCAGATAAATCTGCGCACCGTCAACAACTATGTTTACGGCGTTGGGGTCAATACCGTCATTGGTGTCTGTTATTACAACCTCACTTGCAGATGCAAGCTTTTCAAAGAATGAAACTCCTTTATTGAATACATCCGCTTTGTCGGTTACAATAATTGTCTTAGCTTTCTTTGACGGGGGAACATTCATTTCAGCGCGTCTGTTACGAACAGCAGAAATCGCGTCCATGATAACTGTCATTGCCTTTTCATCCTCGAGGAATGACAAGTTCTTGTCAAATTCGGGGAACTTGCTTATAACAATGCTCTCACCCTCGTGCGGAAGATGCTGCCATATCTCCTCTGTGATAAACGGCATAAACGGATGCAACAACTGCATTGTGCTTGACAATACATATGTCAGAACATACTGTGCAGTCTTACCTGTCGGGTTCTCTTTGTCAAAGAGTCTCGGCTTGATAAGCTCGATGTACCAGTCGCAAAGGTTATCCCATGCGAACTCATAGAGGTTTGACAACGCAACACCAAGCTCGTAGCTGTCAAGGTTCTCCGTTACTGACTTAATAACACTGTTAAGTCTTGAGAGAATCCACTTATCTTCAAGCTGTAGCTCTGATACATCAGGAAGCTTGTTTTCTTCTATTTCAAGATTCATCATTGCAAATCGTGATGCATTCCACATCTTGTTTGCAAAGTTTCTGCCGGCTTCTACACGCTCAATATAGAAACGCATATCGTTACCCGGTGCATTACCCGTTGCAAGAGTAAATCTCAATGCATCAGCACCATACTTTTCAACGATTTCAAGCGGGTCAATACCGTTACCGAGTGACTTTGACATCTTACGTCCCTGCGAGTCACGTACAAGACCGTGTATAAATACGTGGTCAAACGGTACTTGTCCTGTATGCTCAATTCCTGAGAACATCATTCGCATTACCCAGAACGGGATAATGTCATAACCTGTTACAAGTGTGCTTGTAGGATAGAAATACT
>JAFODX010000033.1 GCA_017380475.1 Clostridia bacterium | reverse complement strand
ATTGAAAGCGAAAGCATATACTTTCATTTGTTTCACCATTGCCACGAGTCCGTTGCTACGAGTGGGGGATAGGTGCTCAGAAAGACCTATCTTGTCGATAAAATACAAATCGGCATCGAGGATTTCTTGTGGAGTATGCGTAGTTGTTAGTTACAATCTTACCGTTGACCTTTGCACCGCTCATCTTGTATCCGACCTCGGAATGGATTGCAAATGCAAAGTCAATTACCGTACTTCTCGCAGGCAGTGACACGACCCTGCCGTTAGGTGTAAACACAAACACCTCGTCTGCAAACAAATCGAATTTGAGTGTGTTAAAAAACTCGTCTGTGTCTATAATATTTTCCTGTGTATCGAGCAGTGTGCGTACCCATTCAAGCTTTGAATCAAGCTCATTCTTTCCGCTCTTGCCCTCTTTGTATTTCCAGTGTGCGGCGATGCCGTTCTCAGCTACACGGTGCATTTCCCATGTTCGAATCTGTATCTCAAACGGTGTACCGTCAGGACCTATTACCGTTGTATGCAACGACTGATACATATTGGGTTTTGGCATTGCGATGTAGTCCTTAAAACGCATCGGCACTGGTGTATACATCTCGTGAACAAGTCCAAGCACCGCATAGCAGTCCTGAATTGAATCCACTATCACACGCACTGCGAACAAATCATACAGACTGTCCATCGTCTTGCCCTGCGTAAACATCTTTCGCCATATGCTGTAAAAATGCTTCGCACGACCCATTACCTTACCGTTTATGTTCATTTCCTTAAGCTTGTCACGGAAGATATCCATAATATCATCAATGTATCTGTCACGTGCGCTCTTTTTAAGGTTGATGTTCTCACGGATTTCCTCGTATGCAACGGGGTCAAGATATTTAAGTGCTAAATCCTCAAGCTCTATTTTTATCTTTGACATACCAAGACGGTGTGCCAAAGGTGCATATACATCAAGTGTTTCTTTCGATATTCGCAGCTGTTTATCTGGCGGCATAAACGAAAGCGTACGCATATTATGAAGTCTGTCTATGAGCTTTATCATAATTACACGTATATCCTTTGACATCGCAAAGAACATTTTTCTGAGATTCTCTACCTGTTGTTCTTCCCTTGTTGAATACTGAATCTGTTTCAGCTTTGTAACTCCGTCAACAAGTTCTGCAACCGTTGTTCCGAACATTTCTTCAACGTCCTGATAACTGCAATCTGTATCCTCAACCACGTCGTGCAAAAGGCAAGCTGTAACCGTGTGTGCATCAAGTGCAAGCTGTGCCGCTATATATGCAACCTCAACAGGATGAATAATGTACGGGTCACCGCTTTTACGAAGCTGTCCTGTATGCATTGATTTTGAAAAATCATACGCCTTCTGTACCTTATCGGTGTTTGCATCAGGGTTTGCATCTTTTAGCATCGCTATCACTTCGGCTATTAAAGCATCAGTATCCTTTTTCTCCATCTGCGGGATTTTTTCCGGTGCCAGTATTATGTTTTTTTCTGTGTTTTCCAAAGAAATCCCTCCTTTTATCAGATGTCGGTATTGTTTTTCATTTTAATGTCACAAAGCACAAGCTGTGCTGTTTCGTTGCCCTGAAAGTTATTTATGTCAAGCTTTGCGGCAAGATGTATTTCTTCGCCGTACTTAAGCATTTCTACAAACTCGCCCATTCCGAAACCGATTGTGTTAATTCGTACTCCGTCTTTTTCCACTTGCATCTTAAGATGCTTTTTCTCTATGCCGACAGCTGAAACTGATATAACACGAACATCTTTTATCGCAAAAACCGGCGTTTCGTTACCCATTCCGTACGGTTCAAGTGTCGAAAGAAGTTTCGCTGTTGCTATATTCAGATTCGTTCCGCCCAACACGCAGTCAATTTTTACAACCGGCACAAGGTCTTCTGCCGTAAGATTATCTTTTGCGTATTTATTTATCGCTTCATCAAACTCCGCAAGCTTGTCCTCATTTATACCAAGACCTGCCGCAACAGCGTGACCGCCGAAATTGGTCAGAAACGGCTCACACGCAGTAAGTGCGTTAAACAGATTGAAATTGCCCACACTTCTGCCACTGCCCTTACCTTTGCCGTTATCAAGTGAAATAAGTATACACGGACGGTGGAAGTGTTCCACAAGCCTTGATGCAACTATTCCGATAACGCCGTTGTGCCAGCCCTCTTTTGCAAGAACAATTACGTTCTTCTTTTCAAAGTCCTTGTCAGACTCAATCATTGCGATTGCTTCCTGATGTATTTCAAGCTCCGTTTGCTGACGCTCCTTGTTTGATGCATCAAGTTCACGCGCTATCTCTGCCGCAGTTACTTCATTCTCCGTTAAAAGCAGTTCTACTGCAGTAGTGGCAGTACTCAACCTGCCTGCGGCATTTATTCTCGGTGCCAATGCGAATGCAACTGTTGCCGTTGTTACTTTTTTGTCTGCAACACCGGATACTTCAAGCAGAGCCTTTATCCCGCATCTTGACGGGTTCTGCAAAAGCGCAAGGCCTTTTTCGACTATTACACGGTTTTCGCTTGTAAGCGGTACAACGTCTGCAATAGTACCTATTGCGGCAAGTTCAACGTATTTATCAAATACCTCACTTGTGTTAAGTCCCATATTCATTGCAAGGGCAAGCACAAGCTTGAACGCAACACCCACCCCTGCGAGTGCATCAAACTCGTATTCGTCATCCTCACGCTTGGGATTAAGCACAGCCACAGCTGCTGTCGGAATACGTTCCTTGCAGGTATGATGGTCTGTTACCACCACATCCATACCCTGTAACTTCGCAAACTCAATCTCGCCTATTGCAGTTATTCCGCAGTCAACAGTTATAAGCAGCTTTACTCCCTCTTTTATGAGCTTATTTACTGCCATTATATTTATGCCATAGCCCTCATCTTTACGGTCAGGTATGTAGTACTCAATATCTGCACCCATACTTTTAAGGAATCCGAAAAGCAACGCTGTCGATGTTATTCCGTCAACATCGTAGTCGCCATAAATAACTATTTTTTCTCCCGTTTGGAGCGCCGTTTTTATCCTCTCTACGGCTTTATCCAT
>JAFODX010000032.1 GCA_017380475.1 Clostridia bacterium | reverse complement strand
ATTTACCCTTTTTAAACCGACGGGAAGCCAAAATATACCTTGACAACTGGTCACCGAGTATTCCAAGCCATATTCCGACAATACCCCAGCCTAATGCGAAACCGCACACATACGAAATCACAGTACGCACAACAGTGACACTGACAGTAGATGCCATCGCAGTAAATGCCGTATCCCCTGCACCACGCAGACAGCCCATATATATAACCTGCTGTATCTGAAAAATCGTTACCGCAATTGCGACGTACATTATACTTACGCCTATGCCTACAATCTCCGATTCCTCAAAGAAGAGTGACATCAAAATGCGTGCGCCGAAGAAATATATCATCGCCACGCAAACAGCTATAATCGCACCGATACCACGGCACGAAGCGCCGTATTTTTTAGCCATATCGGGTTTGCACTCGCCGAGACTCCGACCAATCAGAGCAACTGCCGCCGCCTGCAATCCGTCACCAAACGAGAACGAAAGTCCCAGTATATTCATTCCTACCTGATGTGCCGCCATAGCGTTATTTCCTATTTTCGCCGCCATAAGTGCCGTTGCCATAAATCCTACACGCATAAGCAACTGTTCAATAAACACGCTGTATGCCAAAAGCGCAATATCCTTGCACGCACGCAAAGCAGGACTGATACGCTTTTTTATAACATAGCGGATGCTCACAAAGGAACCGATACGCAAAAGCGAAATAAAACTCATAGCACAACCTGCAACCGTACCAATCACTGTCGCAAGAGCTGCACCGGCGATACCCATTTTCGGGAACCCAAAATTTCCGCCTATCAAAAGATAGTTCATAATTATATTAACAACATTTGCCACTACATTTGTACGCAACGTTATTTTTGTATTTCCTGCACCTCTCTGCATCGCATTTATTGCCATATGCAGACCATTAAACAAGAGACCGCTCAAAATGATTCTGAAATATGTAACCGCACCGTCATGTGTTTCGGAAGTTGAACCGCAAAACTGCATAATGTCCGGTGCAAAAACCACCGCAAGTGTTCCTACAACTATTGCAAGCAACGGCACTATTGAAAGCACAGTGGCAAGAATCTCGTTTGCTTCACGCCGTTTCTTCTCGCCCAGTCTTCGTGCCGTTAAAGCCGAAATTGCTATATTCACAGCAAAAAAGACCGAAAAACATACGAATTTCGGTTGAGTTGTAAGCCCGACCGACGCTACTGCCATAGAACCGAGCGAGCTTACCATAAACGAATCGACCAAACCTACAAATGCACCGAAGAAAGATTCGATCATTGCAGGTATTGCCAAATTAAGTGCTGTTTTTATCGTTTGTTTATCATATCGTTTCAACATTTGCGTATCCTTTTATATTCCCGACTTATCAATCAAAATTGCCGATTCGGCACGTGTTATTGGGTTGTTCGGACGTATGGTGTTATCCTCAAACCCCTGAATCACTCCCGAATTTGTAAGCGTAGCAACCGCCGCTCTTGCCCATTCAGGAACTTTATCTGAATCTGTAAATCCAAGTTTACCGTCCCCTTCAGCACCCAGGATTCTGCCGATTATAGTGAACGCCTCTGCACGTGTTATTGTGCTTTCGGGGTCAAAATACACAGTTTTTCCATTATCATCGGAACGCCCGGAAATATATCCGAGCTTTGACATCGCCTTGACATATCCTACCGCCCACGGTTGGATTTTATGCGAATCCGTAAACCGGAGTTCTGCAAAAGCATAATCTGTGTCTGATATTCCCATTGCCTTTGAAACAAGTGCGGCAAACTGAATGCGGGTTATATTACTGTCGGGTCGGAACAAACTTACACCATTTTCATAGAATCCGTTTATTACGCCTTCAGATGCCATTTTTTCAATGGTTTCTTTAGCCCAGTGATTTTTAGTATCTTCAAAAACAGGTTTCGGAACTACCTTTATCGGTATCTCCTTTGTTACACCGCCTGCAGTGACACGAACCGCACCGTTGCCCGTACCGTTATCTTTAACTGATACTGTGCCATCCTCATCTACACTTGCAACCGAGCCGACAGTCTCCCACCGGAACAGGCTTGGATATGCATTAAGGCGTACGTTGTTCACATATGCTCCGGCTTCAAGCGAGAAGTTTGCCATACCTCCCTCACAAACCGTAAGCTCTGACACCGCACCACCCGTTGCTTCATCAAGTATGCGTACTTCATCGGGTGATTCGTATGTTTCAAATTTAAATACCTTAGAGTATCTCTCACCTGTTACATTTACTGTTACACCGCCTGTACCTCTGAATGTCACAAGACCGGCACTATCAACGGTTGCCTGTGCATCGCCCTCATTTTCTGCAGTAAAGGTTATGCCCGAAAGACCGTCCATTTTGTAGTTTCCGGTATCGTATACCTTTAGCGCTTCAAGCTGATATTGTGTCCCTGCAAGGAAATTATAGTTATCACTCTCACGCCAGTCAACAAACCATACTATACCCGTTTTTTTACGCAAATCCTGCAAAAACAGATAGTTTGCACATTTACGCTCAACACCGTCTGACGGACGGTTAGACACCACAAAATCCTCAAAGCCCGGGAACACACCTCCGATTGCAGTTGAACCGCCTCCATCAAGGTTTATTGCATCAACGCATCCAAGTTCACTCATACGTGATGCCAGTGTTTTTATTGTAATTCCCGTACTGTAACCCGACTGTCTGCCGTCTATCGTATAAAAAATTATATTACCGTTTTCTTTTATACCCACCGCAGTTCTCGGTGCAGTACCTGTTTCAAAGCCACTCCCCGTAACACCGTTATTGAGGAGTCTGCCACCTATTGATGACATAATATGCTTTGCCTCTGTCCAGTTATGGCGTTCCGCACCGTAAACGGAGTTTGAAAACGTCAGTTCATCCCCCGGCGCAAGGTTTGAAAGCAAATCAAAAAATTGTGCATCACCGTCAGGGTCCATTACGAATACATATTTCCCATCAGGTATTTTTATTGCACCGTCGTGTATATACACCTCATCAACCTTGAGCTGCATTGACGAATCAAGTGATAAATCGCCCTTTATTGCAGAACATATCACATATATCGCATTAAAGTCCGTTTTTGTGGTCGTCGAGAAATTACTGTCAAGCATATATACGCACTCAAATCCATCCTGCGGCCATTTGTTAACGTACTGAATGTTTATTTTTTTATCATCGTGCGTGAGTGATGCATCAATACCTATTTTATCTATAAAGCCCGTACCGTCAGCACGAAAACCAACTGCATCCTGAACTCCGGCTTCCTTTGATAGAAGCTTTCCGTCAATAACGGTGTATCCCATAGGAATACCTGTTTTTGTCGAGAAAAAATCGCCGTTGATTCCAATTAACGGACGTAAATTATTCTTTTCCATATATTCCGATGCCGATGTAATTGTACGCTTGCCGTACACACTCGAACCGTTTACAACTATCGGCACTGCCTCGGCATTAGGTGTATACTCAACATAGTTTTCTGTCTGATTTGTCCCTGACTCCGACTTATACACCCCGTTTGTATATACAGCACCACCGCCCATATCCGTCTGCCAACCACCGTTTACAGCACCTAGTATACTTGCAGATACATCTGAAGTCAACACCACAGCTATGGCACATATGAGTGCAGAAATTCTTTTTATGTTCATCTTTTCACCTTCTTTCAAGGTTGCTCCGATTATTATTATATCACCATATACGGGATAAGTCAACCAAACAAGTTTTGGTTTTTTTAATATATCTATTGTATCTTTCCAAAAAAAATGATATAATAAACATAATAAAATTTTCAAGGAGAAAAAACAATGTCAGAAACTCTGATTGAAAAATATATAAACGAGAACGGTGAGTATATAACAGTCCCAAACGGAACGAGTATGTACCCGATGCTCCGCCATCGCCGTGACAGCGTTTATCTTGTAAAATATGAAAAAAATACTTTAAAAAAATACGACCTGCCCGTTTATAAACGCCTCGACGGAACACATGTAATGCACCGATGCATCGGCAAGAATGAAGACGGCTACATAATGTGTGGTGACAATCAATGGGTGCGTGAAACACGCATAAAGGACGAGCAGATAATAGCAGTTGTTAAAGGCTTTTACCGTGACGAGAAATATATTCCTGTCACAAACCTATGGCACAAGCTCTATTGCAGAATATGGTGCATAAGCCTACGGCTTCGCAAATATGCACTGATAATAATTCACAAATTCAACCCGAACGAAAAAATAATCGAAGATTATAAGAAGCTGTAAAACAAAAACAAGCGTGGAAACTTAATTCCACGCTTGTTTTGTTATATAAAGAGATTAGTATTCAAGTCTGATATCGTCAATGTAATAAACCGATGTGTTTCTTGTTGATGCTGTCGGAGTTGCATTAGGATATCCTGCATAACTTACCGCATAGTCCCAGTCACGGTGAGAGCCAATTGCGACATAATCAAACGTTTTGCCTTTCATGGTAGAATCCTTTGCACTACCGTTTTTAGTTGTTATAGTTGTTCCTGTTCCAAACCTACCTGTTAAGTCAGCATTCAATGTAGTTCCGTTAAATGTAAAATGCACATTATACCACTCATTTTCATTCAACTGCCCTGCTGTTAAATTCAAAACAGTAGTACCAAATCCTGAACGAATTTCTCCACTACCATCCGCTTTTCTAAAGAATCTAAGGAAGTATTCACCTACAGCACTTGAGTCATTACCCAAGTTTACTTCCAATCCCTGCAATGCGGACGAAAAATCTGAACCATTAAATTTAACTCTAAACCAACCTTCTAATTGTGTTGCATCTTTTCCCATACGCACAAAATAGAAACCGTGCTTAGGTTCAACTCCCAACTTTACAAATGCGTTAGTTTCGCCATCATATCTCCAATATCCATTTGAACTCCGGAAATATGAACGTTCAGATTTTAATACATTGTTGCCATTATCATTAACCACCGACATAGAGTAACCGGCAGATTTTGCATGACCATGAAGAAGATTTTCAGCAAGATTTGCAATATTATTTGCATTAAGGCTTCCTGAATCAAATGTATTTAATCTGAAATTATCCTCAAAATCAACCTTACGAACTGTTTTATCCGATGTTGTATATGTGTACGGCGCCATATACGGTGTTGCAGTATCCATGCCAAGAACAAATGACTTGATTGAAGCACCAGTTATATCAGCATTGATCGGTGTTGTACCAATCTGTGAAAGAGGTGTTGCAACTGCTTCTGTCATTCT